>JAFRKM010000078.1 GCA_017431755.1 Clostridia bacterium | reverse complement strand
CATTTTAGAAAGCAAATTTACTTCGCAGTTAAGAGCAAGTGCTGCTTTAATAGCAAAATTTACAACTTCTCTGTTAAGTTTAGGAAGCGTTCCTGGAAACCCCAAACAAACGGGGCAACAATTCGTGTTTGGCTCCGAGCCGAACTTATTTGCGCACGAACAAAATATTTTTGTGTTTGTAAGAAGTTCAACATGCGTTTCAAGCCCTACGACTAAATTGTATTTCATAGTCTTACCCCCGTTTTCAAAGATTTGTTATTTTCATAATTTGTTGCAATTTCATATTGATGCGCAACATTTAAAAGTTTTGATTCACTAAATTTAGCACCTAAAATCTGCATACCAATTGGAAGATTTTTAGAATCAAAACCACAAGGAACAGAAATTCCGGGGATTCCAACAGTATTAACCGGAGCTGTACAAATATCAGCTAGATATATTTCCGTTGGACTGCCATATTCTTTGCCGGCTTCAAAAGCTGTAAACGGTGATGTTGGAGTAAGAAGTACATCAAATTTTTCAAAAGCTTTATTAAACGCATTTGCGATAACTTTTCTTAAATTTTGCGCTTTTTTATAATAAGCATCATAGTAGCCCGAACTAAGTACATAGTTACCTAGCAAAATTCTGCGCTTAACTTCAGCACCAAAGCCTTCACTACGTGTTTTACACATCATTTCGTTTATATCTTTATAATTTTCAGTACAGTATCCATAACGAACACCGTCAAAACGTGCTAAATTCGAAGCAGCTTCTGCACACACCAAAATATAGTACACAGGAAGTGAATATTTAACTTCGGGCAAGCTGAAATACTCGATTTCTGCACCCAAAGATTCATAAACTTTCATGGCTTTTTCTATAGAAAGTTTTACTTCTTCGTTTACGCCATCGTAATATTCCTTTGGAATACCTATTTTTAAACCTTTTATGCTGTTATTTAATTCATTATATGATGGCCCGTTTTCTATTTTAACAGACGTTGAATCTTTAGAATCATAACCACTGATAACATCAAAAACAAGTGCAGCATCTTCGGCCGTTTGGGCAATAGGACCTATTTGGTCAAAACTTGAAGCGTATGCAATAAGCCCATAGCGAGAAACTCTACCGTAAGTTGGTTTTAAGCCCACAATACCGCAAAAACTTGCCGGCTGACGAACGGATCCGCCCGTATCTGAACCAAGCGCATAAGCCGCCAAATTTCCTGCCACAGCAGCTGCGCCGCCGCTAGAACTACCTCCGGTCACGCATGCCTTATTATGGGGATTTTTAGCTCTACCCATGCATGAATTTTCACCGGATGAGCCCATGGCGAATTCATCCATGTTCGTCTTGCCTAAAAGAACTGCGCCTTTATTTTGCAATAACTCCCACACTGTAGCGTTATAAATCGGTTTATAGCCTTTTAATATTTTTGAACAACATGTAGTTTCAATACCTTTAGTTGAAATAACATCTTTTAAGGTCATTGGTATGCCCTCTAAAGTCCCGATCTTTTCACCAAAGCTTATTTTTTTATCCACTTTTTCGGCCATTTTTAAAGCTTCTTCTTTGCAAACTTCAACATATGCATTCAAATCACTTTTTTCAATTTCGTCAATATATTTATTCGTAAGCTCTTTGCATGAAATTTCTTTGCCTGCAAGAAGCTTATTTATTTTCTTAATCGCGCCTCTTTTTTTCAAATCCATTTTAAGCAAAACCTCCTAAAATTTAATTGCTTTTTTTAATGTAGAAAAAGCCTTCTCTACCGCCACCAACATTTTTTAAAATTTCTTCCTGCGGATAAGACTCCACAACCTCATCTTCACGAAAAGCATTACTTATATTATTGATTTCAGGCAGTTTATCATATTTCACATCAAGATTATTAATTTCATTTGCAAAATTTATCATGCTATCCATTTCTTTTCTGATGTTTTCTATTTCCTCTTCGTTCAAATACAATTTTGAAAGATTTGCCAAGTTCAAAACTTCTTCACGGCTTATCATAAAACTTACACTCCTTTAGTTTCTTATTTTAATATGAACCTCGCGCAATTGCTGCTCTGTGACTTCATTCGGGCTTCCAAGCATCACATCTTGAGCATTGCTATTCATTGGGAAAGCTATAATTTCTCTTATATTTTCTTCGTCTGTTAAAAGCATTATCATACGGTCTAATCCGGGGGCCATACCTGCGTGAGGCGGAGCCCCAAACTTAAACGCATTATAAAGAGCACCAAATTTTTCTTTTAATGTTTCTTCGCTGTACCCTGCAATTTCAAAGGCCTTTACCATTATTTCAGGGTCATGATTTCTAACCGCTCCGGAAGAAAGCTCTATTCCATTGCACACTAAATCATATTGATATGCCAAAATATCAAGCGGGTTTTCTTCGTTTAACGCTTTAAGGCCACCCTGTGGCATTGAAAACGGGTTATGCGTAAATATTATATTTCCTGTTTCTTCGTCTTCTTCATACATCGGGAAATCCACAACAAAGCAAAACTCAAACTTACTTTTATCAATAAGATCAAGTCTTTTACCGAGTTCCGTACGAATCTGACCCGCAAATTTTGGAGCTGCTTTTTTGCTGTCCGCAATGAAGAAGATTACACTTTCCGGTTTTAAATTTGCTCTTTCTACCAGTTCTTCTCTTTTATCATCAGGAATGAATTTATTAATCGGGCCATTGTATTCACCATTTTCCGTTACTTTAATATATCCAAGGCCTTTCATGCCGATTTCAAGTGCAAAATCATTCATTTTATCAAAGAATTTTCTTGGTTGACTTGCGCATTTTTGAACTGTTATTGCGTGAACTGTTTTTCCGTCAAAAGCTGCAAAGCCTGAACCCGCAAAAATATCACTAACATCTATAATTTTAAGCGGATTTCTAAGGTCAGGTTTATCTGAGCCATAAGTAAGCATAGCTTCCGCGTAAGGGATGCGCTTAAACGGCTTGCTTGAAACTTCTTTACCGGAAAATTTTGTAAATGCTTCATAAATAATATCTTCAGTTACTTTAAAAACTTCTTCTTGCGTTGCAAAAGACATTTCATAATCGAGTTGATAAAATTCTCCAGGAGACCTATCAGCCCGAGAATCTTCATCCCTAAAGCATGGAGCTATTTGAAAATATTTATCAAATCCGGAAACCATTAAAAGCTGTTTGAAAATTTGCGGCGCTTGAGGAAGAGCATAGAACTTTCCTTGATGCTTTCTGCTGGGTATAAGATAATCTCTTGCGCCCTCCGGTGATGATGCCGAAAGTATTGGAGTTTGAATCTCGGTAAATCCCAAATCATGCATTTTGCATCTCAAGAAATGCATAATTTCCGAACGCAGTACAATTTTATTATGAACTTCCTTATTTCTGAGGTCTAAAAATCTATATTTTAGTCTAAGTTCCTCTTTAGTATCGGTTGAACTGGTTATTTCAAATGGCAAAAGATCCTTTGGTTTACTTAAAATTTTAATTTTTTCGCATTTGATTTCTATCATTCCAGTTTTTAGTTTGGTGTTTATATTTTCTTCTGTCCTTCTTAGAACCTCTCCACTGGCCGTGATTACTGACTCTTTAGAAATATTTTTAAGCATATCATCTTCATTTATAACAACCTGGACATTACCATAGTGGTCCCTAACATCCAAAAAAGTTATTCCGCCATGGTCACGAATGTTTTCTACCCACCCTGATATGGTGACTTTTCTTCCCACGAATTTTTCTGTAACTTTTCCGCAATATTCGTTCCTGTATTCGTTTTCAAAATTCATAACTCTATAAATTCCTTTCATTTATATAATAAAAAACTTCTTAAATAATCAACATTTATTATATCATCATTGCACGCTATCTTCAACAACTATATTTATTAGTGCAATTTTTATATAAAAGTTAAAGAGTGTTTATAAATAATAGTAATTCCTACAAACTTGACTCCAAAATGTTGCTTTATTGTAATAATTTGTTATAATTAATTAAGAAAGGCTTCTAAAGCCGCAATTTTTAAAAAATAATTTTGTAATAATTTACATCTTAAATTATTCAAAAAGCTAGGGGGAAAAGTTTTCAAAAGTAAATTTGAAAACAAAACAAAATGAGTAAAATAAAGCATTTAAATTTAATTAAAAAAGGTTTATTACCCTTAACTTCAATTGCATTCTTTGGGTTAACAGTTTTTTACTGGAACAATCAAAATTATGGATTAGCTTTAGAATATGACGGAAAAGAAATTGCAACAGTTCCCAACGAAGGAATTTACAGAAAAGCTTCCGAAATGTTAACTAATCAGTTAGATCCTAAATTTAAAAACGTAGTAGAAAACAATTCACCAAATTTAAAATTAACAGCCACAAACAAAACAAAGTGTTGCGAATCACCCAAAGATGTAAAGAAAAAAATAATTGAAAAATCATCTGATGAATTTTCTAAAGGCTATGGCCTATATATAGATCAAAAAATAGTCGCCGTAGGAAACGATAAACAAAAAATCAAAGAAACTTTAAATAAAAAATTAGATAAAGAAAAAGCTAACCATCCAGGCTGGGAAGTAAAGTTCGAAGAAAACATAGAAATTAAACACGGAATTTTTGAGCCAAATCAAGTTAAAAAAATTAATGAAATTGAAAAAATAATAAACAGCAAAACGGATTCTCACCATGAATATACAGTAACTGAAGAAGACACCGTAGAAAATCTTACACAAAAATTAAACATGACTAAAGAGGAAATATTAAAAGCATCTAACGCTACAGACGGAAACATTTGTGTTGGAGACAAAATAAAAGAAGAAAAAGATCTGCTAAACGTAAAAATATTTAAAATAAACACAAAAGAGGAAGAAACAGAGTTTTCAACAGAATCCACTGTGGACCCCGCAAAAGAAGAAACCTACAAAGAAACAATCCAAGAAGGAAAAAATGGCAAAAATAAAGTAACTTATGAAACCATACTACTGGATAACGGCCAAGAAGAAACAAAACAAACAGAAATTACTGTGCTTGAAAATCCAACAAATAAAAAAATAATAGTAGGCGGAAAAGAAATTGAAAACAGCGAAAATTTAATCTGGCCAGTGCCATTTACCAAAAAAGTAACGAGTCCTTTCGGTATGCGAGGAAGAAGCATGCACAACGGAATAGACATTTCCGTTCGCGGAATTGCAGGAAAAGATATAGTTGCTGCAGGTAACGGAAAAGTTGAACAAGTTTTTTACAGTGGGAAAGGATACGGAAATCATCTAATTATAAATCACGGGAATGGCAAAAAAACATTATACGCTCATTGCCAAAGCATCTGCGTAAGCCAAGGCGATAAAGTTAAACAAGGTGATACAATAGCAAAAATGGGAACAACAGGAGATTCCAGCGGAAACCACTTACATTTTGAAGTAAGAGTAAAAGGTTCACCACAAGACCCACAAAAATACGTTTAAAAATTAAACTCAAAGAAGCAAACTTTATAAAGTTTGCTTCTTTTATTGAAAACAATATTTTTTAACTTTATAATTATACTAAAAGAGCCACTATCATAATTCTTTTAAAGGAGGCAAATAACATTGAACGATAAATTTTCTTTGATTTCGGCAGCCATTGTCACTGTCGCCGTTGCTGCTGCCGCATCAACAGCAACATTTTTTATAACCAAGCGCGTACTTGCTAAAAAACCAAATATCCCTACCAATCAAACCTCATTACAAAAAAATGAAAATACACATCAAAATATTGAATCTGACGTAAGCACAATCAAATCTGAAATTAATTCCATTAAAAATGATATAGAAACCATCAAATCAAACTCTATTCAGGAAAAAACACCAAAAAAACCCACTACCAAAAATACTAATGATGCTCAAAATAATCGTCAGAAAAAATGGTCATTCAATGAAAACGATGAAAACACAAAAAGTTTCAATAAAATCTTTATTGATCTGCAGCAGGAACATTTAAGTGAACAGCATCATAAAAATTTAGAATACATAACCAGCTTTTTATCAAATGCATATTCTACAAATCCTGTAACACACAAAACAAACGATAGCCCATTTCAAGATATATTAATTGAAGATTACTATGAAACTGAATCAAGCAAAGTTCGAACTATATTTTTACCTGCTAAAACCAATAATATTAATAAATTTTGCAAAAATATGAGAGAAGGTTTAAATAAAAGAATTGACCCATTAAAAGAAATAAATTTTGGTAACGAAATAAAAAAAGAAAATACTCACCATATCAAAAAAGCAATAGATGCCTACTGTTTAAAAAAGGAATTTAAAACCATTATAAATGAGTCTTTAGTATATGCAAAAGTAAACCACAAAGAAATTGCAGGATTTTTTATTTCAGAATACAAACTGCAAAATCATACAAACAGCTACAATGTTTCTACTTTATACTATTAATAAAAACCGCGTCTAGGATTTTAACCTAGATGCGGTTTTCAAAAGTAAATCTAAAATAACTAAATATCATTTTTTCATCAATGGTTTATAAAAAATATCATCGCCTACTACAGTAAACTTCTCGCTAAATTTACTGCCACCGCTAGCCACAGGAAACTTACTAAGAAATTCTTTTCCCATAGCACTATTAGACATAACGTTATCTAAATCTAAAGAAAAACTATTATAACCTTGATTTACATGTACAGAACCAAAAAAAGTATCGGCAGTGCCTATTACTTTACCATCTTTTTCGTCAACAATTACATACTTTTTAATTCCGTCAATCGTGCAATTTGGGCCTACATCATTAGCCATAGACCGGCAATCAACTATAAGGCCTCCTGCAATATTATCCAGGTCCTCCTTACTTAATTCTTTAATTTTTCCCATTTTAGATTCATTAGAATTCATAAAAAACACCCTTTCTAAAATAAAATATTGAATAATTTTCATTATTCACCGCCATTATATATATGTATATATATATATTGTCAAGTAAAAACATAAAATTTAACTAAAAAATAACAAATTCGCGAATTTATCAATATTAAAAATAAAAATTGACATAAAAATAGTCTCAGACGCAAAACTTGCGTTGAGACTAACTTTTTTGGTCGAGGTGACAGGATTTGAACCTGCGGCATCTACGTCCCGAACGTAGCACTCTACCAAGCTGAGCTACACCTCGATATTAACTTTGGCTGCGGAAGAAGGATTCGAACCCTCACAAACAGAGTCAGAGTCTGCTGTGCTACCGTTACACCATTCCGCACTGATACTAATTAATTTTACCAGAATCATACCTATGTGTCAATACAAGAATGTGAAATTGTACAAGTAATAAATTACAATTTTTTCTCATAAGTTTATAAATAGATG
>JAFRKM010000077.1 GCA_017431755.1 Clostridia bacterium | reverse complement strand
ATTCCACCCGGAGGCACCATGAAAACGCGGATGTAGCTCATCTGGTAGAGCGCCACCTTGCCAAGGTGGAGGTAGCGGGTTCGAGCCCCGTCATCCGCTCCAATTTTTTATGGCGCTATAGCCAAGTGGTAAGGCCGAGGTCTGCAAAACCTCTATCCCCAGTTCGAATCTGGGTGGCGCCTCCAAAATATTAATATAATTTTTATAGTTTGCCGTGCCGTTATGTTTTATAATAGCAAGGCAAATTTGATTATTATGTATTTGTGGGTGGGGTAGTGTATGACTCTTTTAAACATTGGTTTTGGAAATTTGCTGGCGTTGGATCGAATTTTGTCTATACTTAACCCGGATTCTTCTCCGGTTAAACGTATTGTGCACACTTCTAAGGAAAATGGAAATTTAATTGATGCTACTTGTGGCAGAAAAACTCAATCTGTTATTATAATGGACAGTGGGCATATTGTGACTTCTTCACTTAGTGCAGAAGTTTTAGAAAATAAAATTAATAAGAATATTGATGCTTAAAATTTTTATGAGGAGAAATTTTGTGAATAAATTAAAAAAAGGGTGTTTAATAATTTTTTCAGGGCCTTCCGGTGCCGGAAAAGATACCATTTTAAGTAAAGTAATGGCAAAAAAAGACAATTTAAAACTTTCTATTTCGCATACAACTAGGGTGCCTAGAGAAAATGAAGTAAACGGAAAGAGTTATTATTTTGTTTCTGAAAAAGAATTTATGGAAATGGTTAAAAATGGCGAAATGCTGGAATATGCCAAATATTGCGGAAATTACTATGGTACCTCTGTGGTGAAAGTAAAGGATGAGCTAGAAAAAGGTAACGACGTGATACTTGAAATAGAGGTTCAAGGCGCAGAGCAAGTTATGAAAAAAATTCCGGAAGCATTGAGTATTTTTGTTTTACCGCCATCGTTAGATGAACTAAAAATAAGGCTTAAAAACCGTGGAACCGATAGCGATGAAGTAATTAATCGCAGAGTAAAAGAAGCAGAAAATGAAATAGCTTTGGCGCACAATTACGATTATGTTATAATTAATGATGATATAGAAAAAAGTGTCGAACAAGAGTTTAAAATTATCGAATTACAAGAAATGAAGTCCCAAAAAATGAAACATATAATTGATGAGGTGTTAAACAGTGAAAAAAATATCAATCGATGAAATGTTAAATGGCAGAGAAAACAAATATCCACTAGCTGTTGCAGTTGCAAAGAGGGCCAGAGAAATTACGGACAATATTATTCTTGAAGGGAAAGTAGTGGAAGAAAAAGCCGTAAATATGGCTATTGAAGATTTTAAAAATCACAAATATTCTGTTATTGAGCCGGATTAAAATTTTTAAATGGCACGAAATTTAAAATTGGCTTTCTATTTAAAAGTTTGTAAATAATAAAAGTAAGGATGAATGTCAATTTGATAGTTGGTGTTGCTGTAGAAAAAGTATCTTACACGGCGGATATACTTTATAAATATCAAGTGCCCAGGGAATTTGAAAGTTATATCCTCGTAGGTAAGCGTGTAATTGTGCCTTTTGGTCGTGGTAATTCTGTGCGGCAAGGTATAATTTTGGAAGTTAATGATACCCAGCAAGACAGTCTAAAATCAATAAATATGGTTTTGGATATTGTTTCTCCTGTCTCAAAGGAAATGATTATGATTATAAAATGGGTTAAAGAAAAGTATTTTTGTACATATTTCGAGGCGGCAAAATTGGTTATACCTTCCGGTATTAACGGCAATATAAGTAAGATAAAATATAAAATTTTAAATCCTCTTTCTGAGTGCGAAAAATTTCTTAGCGATGACGAAAAAAAATTAATGTCTAAAATTAGCCAGATAGGTGATAAATATATTACTTTAAAAGAAATTAGAAATTTAAAAATTCCTAATTATAGCGGATTGCTGATGTCGCTTATTTCTAAAAATATAATAGAAGAAAAATTTGACGCATTTAAAACAGTAGGTGAAAGAAACTTAAATATTTTTAATTTATCAGAAAAAATTGACTATGAAAAATTAAATCTTAGGGAAAATCAGAAAAAAATATGTGAGTATTTAAAAAGCCATAAAAATGCTACTTCCAAAGAAATATGCTATTTCACCGGTGTAAGCGTATCTAGTTTAAATACTTTGATTAAAAAAAATATTATAATTAAAAGTACATGCAAAAAATATATAAGCCCTGGTGAAAATTGTGAGACGCGCAGCGAAAAAACAATAAAAAATTTTTTAAATGAAGAGCAAAAAATTGTTTTTGAGAGCCTTTTAAAATCTTATAAACATAATAAATTTAAAAATTCACTTCTTTATGGTGTCACGGGTAGCGGGAAAACGGAAGTTATTTTAAATTTGATGGATTATGTAGTAGAAATGGGCAGAAGTGTTATATATATGTTGCCGGAAATTTTGCTGACGAGTCAGTTTGTGGATATGTTTAGATCAAGATATGAAGATAAAGTTGCTGTTATACACAGTGGCATTTCTGAATGGGAAAGATTTGATGCGTGGAAAAAAATATCAAGTGGTGAAATAAGAGTTGTTTTGGGAACAAGGAGTGCTGTTTTTGCGCCGGTTAAAAATTTGGGATTAATAGTTGTGGACGAGGAGCATGAGTTTACATATAAATCAGAAAATAGTCCTCGTTTTAATGCAAAAGAAGTGGCAAAATATCGCTGCAAAAAGAGTGGCGGCATGGTACTGTTTTCTTCTGCTACACCGTCTTTTGAAACTTACTGTAAAGCCAAAAATGGTGTTTATGATCTTTATACGCTTAAAAATCGTTATGGGATTTGTAATCTTCCAAAAGTAGAAATAATAGACATGAATAAAGAATTTAAGAGCTTAGAGGTTAATCAAATCAGTGGTGAGCTTTTAAAAAGTTTAAAAGATAATCTTGAACATGGCAATCAAAGTATAATATTTATAAATCGCAGAGGATATAATACATTTGCGAAATGCATGGAATGTGGCGAGGTTTTAATGTGCCCAAATTGCAGTGTTTCGCTTAACTATCATAAAGCAAATGGTAGGCTTATGTGCCACTACTGTGATTTTTCCGAAAAAATATCTGATAGATGTCCATCCTGTGGCGGAAAAATTTGTTATAGCGGTTTGGGTACGCAAAAAATAGAAGATATTTTGACGAAAATATTTCCTAAGGCAAGAATCTTACGCATGGATTCCGATTCTAAAACTTATAACCTGGTGGGTTTTAAAAAATTTTCAGAGGGTAAGTACGATATTTTGATTGGTACACAAATGATTTCAAAAGGGTTTAATTTTCCCGGTGTTACTTTAGTTGGTGTAATTTCTGCTGATAGTATGCTTTATGGCAGTGATTTTCGGAGTTTTGAAAGAGCGTTTTCTATTTTTACGCAGGTAATAGGCCGTGCGGGACGCAAAAAAATACCGGGGAAGGCTATTATTCAGAGTTTTTCACCGGAAAATGAAGTTTTGAAATTTGCTGCGAGGCAGGATTACGAAGGTTTTTTTGAAAGCGAAATAAAAATGCGCAAATTAATGCTTTATCCGCCGTATAGTGATATATGTGTTATTGGTTTTTCGGATGAAAAAGAAGAAAAAGTGATTTCGGCTAGCAGGGAGTTTTTTAAAATTTTAAAAAATATAGCATCAAAAAAATATAGCGTTTTACCGCTGCGTATTTTGCCTCCTAATCCTGAAATTATAAAAAAAGTTTCTTCGAAATTTAGATATAAAATAATAATAAAATGCAAAAACACGAGCGAATTCAGATGTATGATTTCAGAAGTTTATAAAGAGTTTTTTAATATTAGCCTTTTTAAAAACGTAAACGTTTTTGTGGATATTAATCCCGAGAGGATTTTATAAATTCGGCAAGCAGCGAAGAAGCTTTTTTAGATGAGCTTTTAACGAACTTTTTATAATTTTGTGCCGATTCGCTGTTTGCATTGTCAGAAATAGACCGTATTATGCCAAAATCGGTTTTGTTTAAATAGCAAACGTGGCCAATGCTGCCTGCTTCCATTTCACAGGCTTTTCCATCAAATTCATTTTTTAATTCATATAATTTTTCTTGTGAGTTTATAAATTGATCTCCTGTTAATATGGTTCCGGTATGTAAATTTATATCTGTAATTTTTTGCGAACAAATTAAAAGTTTATCTGTAATCCATTTTGAACAGGGTATTTTTATTAAATTAAGGCCGCTTATTTCGCCTTTTTTTCGGTGCGAAAATGCACTTACGTCAAAATCGTGTTGGATTACAAAATTGGCAATTACTATGTCTCCGATAGATATATTTTTGTCAATTCCTCCGGCAACACCGACATTTAAAATTAAATCAGGATGGTATTTTAAAATAAGTGCTTGAGTACATACCGCGCTGCTTACCTTGCCAACTCCGCAAAGTACCATGCAGCAATTTACTCCATGAATTGTCCCTATAATAAATTTAAAAGGGTACTGGTTTTCTATTTTTATATTTTTTGCAAAGACCAAAATCTCGTCTAATTCTTCTTTTAATGCGCAGATTATTCCAATCATAATTAATTCCTCTTTGATGTATTATTTTTTAAAAAAGCCTAATAATAAATGGTAGGCATGAATTTATTATAATTCATTTTTTAAAATTTTGGAATATTTTTATCCATAAAGGAGTGTATAGATTGGAATACTTAAAAGCATTTGCTGTGGGAGGTTTTATTTGCCTTTTGGCTCAGATTTTAATTGATAAAACAAGTATTACTCCTGCTAGAATACTGGTGATTTTGGTTGTTTCAGGTGTGGGGCTTACAGCTGTTGGGGCTTATGAGCCAATTGTAGAATTTGCAGGTGCAGGGGCAACAGTTCCGCTTTGTGGATTTGGATACCTGATGGCTAAAGGAGTGGTGGAAAGCATTAAAAATCAAGGTCTGTTAGGAATTATAACAGGTGGTTTAACTGCTGGAGCGGCGGGGATTTCAGCGGCGGTATTTTGTGGATATTTGGCTGCCCTTTGTAGTAAGCGTTCTCAAGACAAAAATTAATTTTTTGTTTTTGAAATTTATAGTTTTAAAAAGTAGATTGTCTCTTAATCTAGAGGCAATTTTTGTTTTTGATAATTTATTCTTGATTTTTTGTTTGAAATATATTATAATTAAATTACTAAAAATATAAAAAGGAGAGTTTAATATGTTTTCGAAAAGTAGTATTAAGAGAGGAGCGGCCATTCTTTCGCTGTTAGCATTTTTAGTAGGTTTTGCGCCGCAAGCGGCTTTTGCAACAAGTAAAGACGATATATCTAATGATAAGGTTGAGATGGATGAATCGAATTTTGATGAACAGGATGTTTTAGATGAAGTTCAAGATCAAAGCCCATTGGATACGCAGCGAAACTTTCTACGAAATGTTGTTTGGCTTCAATACCAGAGTGATATGGGAGAATTAGATCGCGAGGGGCAAGAGCTTTTAAATGAAATTCGAGGTTCATTGGAGATGTATCGGAATTTTCTGCTCAGTATTGATGAGGTTCATCATTTGAATGATATGGGAGGATTAGATCACGAGGAACAAGAAATTTTAAATGAAGCTCAGCGCATAGCAGAAAACATTAGGCGCGATATTATAGCCGAATGGCATCGTGATTTTGAAGAGCGTAATAGAAGAGGATTTGAAGAATTTCTTGCAAATCTATAAAGATGAATTTTAATCAGAATAAAAGAATGTTTTAAAATTAGTATTTAAGTGTTATATATTAAAAACCGCTCATTTAGAGTGGTTTATTTTTTTGATAATTTTTTCTTGACGTTTAGTTTAAAATATGTTATAATTAGATTATCAAAATATGAAAAGGAGTTTTTGCTATGTTTTCAAAAAACAAAAAAATTATTAAGAGAGGAGCAGCAATTCTTTCGCTGTCGGCATTTTTAGTAGGTCTTGCGCCGCAAACTACATTTGCGGTAAAAGCCGGCAAATTTGCATGTAATGGCAACAAAAATTCTAGTAGAGTAGTTGATATAACCGAGACAATGGAAAAAATCGACGAAGCTAACCGCGAAGAAGAAGAAGCTTGGAGCAATTGGCAAGAGGTTTTGAGTAAAGTGGCTGAGGCCCATAGTAATTTTGATGTAGATGAGAGCAAAGCGAAAGAGGCTTTGAGTATTTGGCAAGAGGCTGAGCGTAAAGCTGACGAGGCTAAGAGTAAAGTGGCCGAGGCTTGGAACAATTGGCAAGAGGCTTTGAGTAAAGCAGAAGAAGCCCAGAGTAATTATATTGAGGTTGATAATGCGGCTAAGAGTAAAAAGGACGAGACTATGAGTAATTGGCAAGAGGCTTGGAGCAACTGGCACGAGGCTAATCGTAAAGCAGAAGAAGCCCAGAGTAATTATATTGAGGCTTATAATGTAGCTGAGAGTAAATTTGACAAGGCTTTAGTTGATGTTGATAGGGCTTTAAGCATAGTGATCAATGCTAGAGATAAGAAATTAAAAGTCAAGACTGAAAAAAAGAAATTGAAAGCCAAGACGAAGGCTGAATTAGAAGAAGCCCAACGCGTGTGGCAAGAGGCTTATAGCAAGTGTCTATATGCTCAAGTTAAATATAATGAAGTGAATTCTCAAAAAAATGAAGCTTTTAGCAAGTATGTTGAAACCAAGAATAAGTTTGACGAGGCTGATCGTAAATCTGACGAGGCTAAGAGTAAATTGGACGAGGCTTTGAGTAAATCTGACGAGGCTAATGGTAATTTTGAAGAAGCTATGCGTACATGGCGACAGGCTGTGAGTAAGGCTGATGAGACTGATAGTAATTTTATAGAGGTTTTGAAAAAAGCTGAAGAGGCTAATATTAGAGCTCACAAGGCTTGTAGTAATCTTGAAGAAGCTAATAGTAATTTTGAAGAGGCTTGGGATAAGTGGACAAAGGCTTCGAAAAGGTCTAGGAAGGCTCAGTTCAAGTTGGATGAAGCGTCGGATCAGTTAGACAATTCTTATAGTAAATTGGCAAAAGTTAAACATGAACTTGATGAAGCTACCCGTCAGAAGGATGAAGCATTTAATAAATGGGGAAAAGCTATAAAAAAACAAGAAGAGATAAAAAACAAAAAAATCAGCTGTTTAAAGCTTTTCTAATTGTTCTTGTATTTCTTCATCTACTAAATGAACGTATAAATCAGTAGTCATGGTTGAATTATGACCTAGTTGTGTCGCTACGACCCCTGAAGACCTACTTACACGATATAGATTGGTAGCAAAACTGTGTCTCAAATCATGAGAGGTTGCCCTAACATTAAAAGCGGCAGTATATTTCGTAACGACACTATCTACAGAGGCATCAGATATCCGTTTTATTTGATTTGAATACTTTGTAACAAATAGTGGTTCTTTCCCCTCTAACAAGTGACCTACTTTTTCTCTTTGAGCTAGATATTCTATCAAATATCTTTTGTCGAATGGAGCTACTCCAACAACATCAAACTTCCCTTCTTTTCTATATACACTTATTGTCACTTTATCTTCCATGACT
>JAFRKM010000076.1 GCA_017431755.1 Clostridia bacterium | reverse complement strand
TTTTGAAAAATGAATATTAAAAATTTGCAAGAAAAAATTTTTTCTTAATTAAAAAAAACTGTTTTTTATAATTTAACTTGGGTAGAATATGAAGGGGAAAAAAGTTTTGGAATTCAAATTATAACAAAGACCAAAGATTATACAGAAGAAGAAATTATAAAAAATATTTCTTCAAACGAAGATTTTGTAAAAAAAATAATTAATTATTTATTTGAAAACGCGGTGGATACTATACATTTTAAAGATGTAACAGAAGATTATATATTAAAATTAGAAAGTGTTTAGTTTTTTTATATGGGTAAATTTTTTAATAATAAACAAAAGATAAAAAAGGCCGAAAGGCTTTATTTTTTTTGAGTTGTTTAACTTGACAAAATACAAAACCCAGAGTATAATATTAACCAATAATTTAAATATAACAAAGATATTGTTAGGTTTTAACTAGTAGAAGGAGGAGCGTATATGTTTGGATGGTTATTTAGTTGTTGTTTGCCTGTGAAACCGGTTGAAACAGTTGAAGAAGCTTTAATGATAGCTCAAACTGCAATACATAAAAAATGTCCAAACTATGATACTTCAAATCAACATTCTGATTTATGGTATGATGAAAAAAATGGTATTTGGCGCTTCAGATATTTTACAAATCATGCACCTGATGAGCCTATATTTGGTGGGATAGGACCGGGTGTAGAAATTAGAAAATCTGACGGCAAAATAACTTTTTTAAAAGGCCAAAAATAAGTAAAATAAAGAGGAAATAATGTTATGTTTACAACAACTTATCACCCTTCATACGAAGTAAATTTAAGTCAAAATCAAGATATTAATAATGAAAATACTGCAATAGAAAAAGCAAATAGTATGTGGAATAGCATACACAGCTGTTATGAAAGAAATGAAATAAAATATGATAATTGGTTAGATTTATTCCAAGAAACCATAAAGAACTGCTGGTCGCCTATTATTGATTTGGGGTGTGGCTGTGGCAACGATACTTTGTACCTGATTGAAAAAGGGAAGAAAGTAATTCCCTGCGATTACTCAAAGAGTGCAATAAAAAATATTCAAAAGAATTTTAAGGGAATAGAAACAGCAAAATGTTTTGATATGTCAAAAGGGCTTCCGTTTGAGGATAATTTTACGGATTTAATAATATGCGATTTAAGTTTGCATTATTTTACGGAAAAAACAACTTTTAAAATACTCGGTGAAATTAAAAGAGTTTTAAAGCCAAACGGAGTGCTGGTTTTTAGAGTTAATTCTATAAAAGATGTTAATCACGGCGCAGGAAAAGGTAAAGAAATTGAACCACACTTATACGAAACAAGTGACGGAATGTATAAAAGATTTTTTGATTTGAAAGATTTGGAAGAGTTTTTTGAAAGCTGGGAAAAACTCTATATAAATGAAGAAACTATGGGTAGATATAAAACAGAAAAAGTGTTATGGAAAGGCGCAGTGCGGGTAAAGAAATAGCTTGCTTTTTTAATTGACTATCTTTTTTTGGGGTATTATAGTTGTAGTATGATGTTAATTTTAAAGAGGTAGTTTTATGGAAAACATTAATTTAAAAAAAATAAAAAGTTTTGAAGTGGATCACAGAAAAATAAAACAGGGTATGTACATTTCTAGAATTGACGGAGATATAACAACTTACGATATAAGAATGGTTATACCTAATTCTGGGGATTATTTAGAAAATGATGGCCTTCATACATTTGAACATCTTTTTGCTACGTTTATGCGAAGTTCAAATTATTCGGGAAATGTTGTATACGTTGGGCCGATGGGTTGTCGCACGGGATTTTATTTACTAATGAGAGATATTTCAGATGAAATAACTATTGATTTAGTAAAAAAAGCTATGGACTTTATATCGGAATATGATGGTGATATTCCCGGCGCCACAGAAAAAGAATGCGGCAATTACAAAGAGCATAACTTAGAAAAAGCCCAAAATTATGCCAAGGTTATGCAGTCTATTTTAAAGAATTACAGCCTGAAAATGCTTAAATATTAATACCAATAAAAACAAAAATAACCTCCTTAGCATACACTTATAAAAGGTGTAAATTAAAGGAGGGCTTTTTATGTTTAGAAATAATTTTGGTAGTAGAAATATGAATATGAATAATAAAAGAATAAGAGAACCGTTTTTAATAAATTTAGCGGAAGAAACGTGCGTTAATAACGAATTTAGAAAAATTTTGTGGACGGGGCAACACATGCAGCTTACTGTTATGAATATTGAGCCTCGTAAGTCCATAGGATTAGAAATCCACCAAAAAAATGATCACTTTTTATATATCGAAGAGGGTATAGGCCACGTTTTAATGGGATACCAAAAAGAAAACTTAGTTTACAGACGGCAAGTTAAAAAAGGCGATGCGGTTTTAATCCCTGCTGGTGTTTGGCATAATTTAATTAATTTTAGTTTAAAGCCCATTAAGTTGTTTGTTGTTTATGCTCCTCCGCATCACTGAAAATCCATATAAAAAATCAGGTCTGCATTAAGCTGACCTGGTTTTTATTAATTTGTTCGTTTTTTACCCCAGAAGAACAGTGCAACGGTACCCGGACCGGTATGACTGCCGATTGTGGTGCCAATATTATTTATCTTTACTTTGCCTTTAAGATGTTTAAAGTGATTTTCAATTAGATCAGCCAGCGCTTTTGCATCTTCATAGCAAGCGGAATGGCTTATAAAACAGCGCTCTGCATAATTATCACCATCTTGAGCGTTTTCTACCATTTTGTTAAAGGCTTCTGTGATAGCTTTTGTTTTTGTTCTTACTTTTAATATTGGAGTAAGTTTACCTTGGCTGTTTACATTCAGTACCGGGCAGATTTTAAGAAGTGTTCCTACAAATCCTGCTGCTTTAGATATTCTTCCGCCGCGTATATAAAAACTTAAATCTGTTGAGAAAAACCAGTGGTGAATATTTAGTTTGTTTTCTTCTGCCCAGTTAAAAAGTTCGTCTATGGTTTTTCCGCTGTCTTTTAAGTCTGCCAATTTATCCATCAAAAGTCCTCCGCCTGATGAACCTCCTAAAGAATCAACTACATATATTTTTCTTTCGGGGAACTTTTCTTCAAGTTCTTTTTTTGCAATTAAAGCTGAATTATAAACCCCTGATAACCCTGAAGAGAGGCTGACGTGAAGAATGTCTAAACCTTTTTCTAAAAATGGAGTAAAATATTCTATAAATTCGCCAACGTTCACTTGAGATGTTTTTACTTCTGTGCCTTTTGGGCTTATTTTTTTGTAAAAGTCTTCAAATGAAATGCTTTGTCCTAAATCGTCTGTGTAGTTTTTTCCGTTTATCGAAAAATGAAAGCATGCGTAGGAAATATTTCTTTTTTCAAAATATTCTTTGTCTAAGTCAAAAGTAGAGCAGCAACTTAAAATATAGGGATTCATATAATGCATCTCCTTAATTTTTGATTTTATTATTTTACCCTATGATAAATATATATACACATGTTATAATTATATTGGATAAATTATTAAATTTGAATATACAAATTTAAGGAAGTGTATAATTAATGCAAGAAGATAAACGAGTTTTAAAAACAAAAAAAAATTTAAAGCAAACTCTTATAAAAATGCTGGCTAAAAAACCTTTTGAAAAAATTTCAGTAAAAGAAATCTGTGAAACTTCTCAAACCAGTAGGATAACTTTTTATGTGCATTATAGGGATAAATACGATTTAGTGGACGATATTTCTAAAGATATGATAAAGATGGCTCAAGATGAATATCATAGATTACAAGATGAAAATAATGTGGAGAGAGATTCAATTACGAGTTACTGCAATTTTTTGGACTGTATTCTTAATACATATTATAATAATTTGCAGCTGTTTTCGCATACCGTTCCACACGAAAATCCATACCTTAACTATTCTTTTTATAAGTATATTCTTAAATATTTGGAAATTCATGCAAAAAAAAGAAGTAACACTTTAAAACCAAAATATGGTCTTAAAAAAACAGCTGCGTTTTTGTGTTATGGCTTTTTGGAGTTTATTAATGAAAGCAATGTAGAAAATGTTCCTCCTCAAAAAGTACGAAAAGAAGTCCGAGAGTTGCTTGAAAACATATTAAAATCAGAAATTTTAACGGAAAATTCTATAAAATGAGTTTTTGGGAGATAACAATATTAAGCCTTATAGTCTTATTATAAGATCATAAATTTAAATGGAATTAAATTTAATTGTATAAATTAAGAAAAACTGTAAATTTTAAATATTGCATATAATATTTAAAATTAGGAGAAAATAAATGAAAAAAGAAAAAAGCATATTTGAAACCCTTTTTAATATTAATGTTGGGGAGCATATTGAAAAAAAGAACGGACTGAGTTATTTATCTTGGCCTTTTGCATGGGCGGAGGTGAAAAAGATTTTCCCGGATGCAAATTATAAAGTTAAACTTTTTGGTGAAAATAATTTGCCATATGTTTACGATGAATCTACAGGGTATATGGTGTTTACAAGTGTGACTATAAATGATTTAACACACGAAATGTGGCTTCCGGTGATGGATAATTCAAATAAATCAATGAAGTCTGTAAAATATACTTATGACACCAATTATAGAAAGAACGTACCGGTTGAACCTGCGAGTATGTTTGATATTAACAAAGCAATAATGCGTTGTTTAGTAAAAAATCTTTCTATGTTTGGCCTTGGATTGTATATCTATGCAGGGGAAGATTTACCCGAAAAAGAATCTGAAAAAATATTACCGTCTGATGTTAAAAGTTTAAAAAAAGTGATATCTAACTTTGAAAACGCTGAGAAATTGCAAAGTAATATGCTAAAAAATTATAACGTAAAAAATATGGAGGATCTGAATGTTAAACAGTATACAGAAATACTAAAAAAACTAAATGATTGGAAAAATAAAGAGTAGTCTAATTTAAATTAGACTATTTTTTATTTTAAAAATCTTTGTACATGCACAACTAAAACGGTGATTTCATATTAATGAATACAGCTTTTTGTATTGGGTTGGTGATTGAATGTGGTTTTTAGAAATTCTGTCGTTAATACCTTTTTCCATTCTTCATGTAATTACGTCTAATTCTTTTCCGAAACCTCTTAGTGCAAAAGAAGAAAAAAAATATATAGATATGTTGCAGTCAAATAATACAGAAGCTAAAAATAAACTGATAAATCATAATTTAAGATTAGTAGCTCATATTACCAAAAAATATTATTATAATAAAAGTGATCCGGACGATTTAATTTCTATAGGGACTATAGGACTTATAAAAGCGGTTAATACTTTTAATCCTCAAAAGGGAATAAAGTTATCAAGCTATGCCTCCAGATGTATAGAAAACGAAATTTTGATGTATTTCAGAAGCTTAAAAAAACTGGCGTTGGATGTTTCTATTAACGAGCCAATTGAAACGGATAAAAATGGAAACATTTTAACTCTTATGGATACTATATCTACCGATGATTTTGTTGTAGATAAAATTGACGTCAAAGTAAAAATACAAAAGCTAAAAAAATATATTTTAAAATATTTAAGTAAACGTGAGCAAATTATTTTATGTTTTCGTTATGGGCTAAATGGTACTGCTCCTTTGCCGCAAAGAGAAGTTGCAAAAAAATTAGGAATATCTCGCTCGTATGTTTCCAGAATAGAAAAAAAGACCCTTTTGTTTTTAAAAAAATGTTTTAAATAGCAGCAGATTTATAATAAATCTACTGCTTTTTTAATAGTTGAAAATTAAATTAAATTATTGCCATGGCGTCGCCAAAACTGAAAAATCTGTATTTTTCTTTTACGGCTGTTTGGTAGGCGTTCATTGTATTAGAATACCCGGCGAATGCGGATACAAGCATTATTAGAGTGCTTTCAGGTAGATGAAAATTTGTAATTAACCCGTCCATAACTTTAAATTTATAACCAGGCCTGATAAATATATCTGTATCGCCTTCATAAAAATCTATTTTTCCAAGTTTGTTAAATACGGATTCCATAACTCGGCAGCTTGTGGTTCCGACTGAAATTATTTTTCCTCCTAGTTTTTTCGTTTTGTTTATAAGCTCTGCTGTTTCTTTGGGCATAACAAAATATTCTGAGTGCATTTTATGATTTGAAATATCGTCATTTTTAACGGGCCTGAACGTACCAAGCCCTACATGAAGCGTAACAAAACCTATATTTATGCCTTTTTCTTTGATTTTTTTTAAAAGTTCGGGCGTAAAGTGTAAACCAGCTGTTGGTGCTGCGGCAGAACCTAGACTTTTTGCGTATACAGTTTGATATCTGTTTTTGTCTTTTAATTTTTCCTTTATGTATGGAGGAAGTGGCATTTGCCCAATTCGATCTAATTTGTCAAAAAAATTTATTGTTTCGCTGAATTTTATAATTCTGTTGCCGTCAGGCAAAATTTCTTTGATTTCGGCTTCTAAAAAAGTGTTTTCTTTGTTCCCAAATAAAAATTTAAATCCGTTTTTTGCTTTTTTGCCTGGCTTTACCAGGGTTTCCCAAACCCCTGTTTGGGTTTGTTTTAAAAGAAGAAATTCTACTATTGTTACGGTGGATATGTTTTTTCCAAATAATCTTGAGGGTAAGACTTTTGAATTGTTTAGTCTTAAAGACTCTCAG
>JAFRKM010000012.1 GCA_017431755.1 Clostridia bacterium | reverse complement strand
TAAGATTTTATTTATATTTAATTTCTATTGATTTTATTAAAGAAGCTGCAAAATAATATAAATCTTTATCTTCTAAAATTAAATATTTTTCTTTTAAAAGCCACTTTACTTTTTCCCCAGTTTCCGCATTTAAAATTTTCTTTACAAATTTCGAATCAGAAAAAACATTATTAAATTTTTCAACATTCATACTTTCACCACCAAACATATTAATTTATTCAAATTTTCTTTCTACAAGCTTTATATACTTATTTTACTTAAAATGTAAAAAAAATCAATCTTTTTCAAAAAATTACATATAAAAAATTTTTTAATCATATAAATATTAAAACTAAGCTTTTTAGCTTAACCTTGTTTTGGGGGTGAATTATTATGTTCAAAAAAAATGGTAACTCACTTGACGACATGTTAAAAAAAGCATCAAAAAAACTAGGAACCGACCCAAAAAATATTAAAGAAGCATTTTCAAATAAAAATATAAATAGTTTACTCAAAAATTTAGGAGAAAAGGAATCTAAAAAAATAAATCAAATACTTTCTAGTAAAGAAGCTACATCAAAACTTCTTTCCACGCCTAAAGCAAAAGAGCTTCTTAAAAAATTTTTGGGGGATAAATAGCATATGGAAGACTTAGCAGAAAAAATATCCGAGCTACTAAGTGACCCGGAAATAATGAGTAAATTAAAAAATTTTACCAGTGCTTCTGAGTCTTCCAAACAAAATAAAAATCCTGAAAAAGAAGAACAAGAAGAAAACAATGAGTTTGATTTTGATTTTCCGTCAGATATCGTCTCTACAATTATGAAATTAGCGCCAATCTTATCATCTATGCAAAAAGAAGATAAACATACTAAATTTTTAAAAGCTCTCAAACCGCTAATTACTGAAAAAAGACAAGAAAAACTAGACTCATGTGAAAAAATTTTAAAATTAATTAAAGTATTGCCGTTTTTAAGAAATCAAGGGCTTTTTTGAGGTAACCAAATTATGAAAACACAAAACTATGCACAAAATAACCTCACAGACATGCAAAAAAAAGCAATAGAACAACTACACGAAATGTATAATAAATCAAAAAATAACAAAAATTCTTCTTTTGATAATCAAGCAAAACACTTTAAAACCGCCACAAAAAACATAATTAAAAAATCGCTTCAAAAAAGCAAAAGACATAACCCCATGCCAAATATTTTTGACGTAATTTTAAAAAATCCAGATGCCACACTAATTGTTGTGCTAATAATTTTATTAATGGACAGCGAAGAAAATTCTATGCTAATTTTAGCTTTGCTATATACAATCATTTAAAATCAACTGCTAACAGAAGAAATATAATAATTACCATTAAACCCTTTTTTTAACCTAAAAGTAGCGTTTTTTTCTATTCTTTCTTCGGGTAAAAAATTCATATTTTCATCAAAACTATCCATCGGGCAAAAATACCCTACATTTAAAACAAGATCTGCACCATCATTATAAGAACCAAGTATATAGGGAGCAAATCTGTCCGTACCACTAACGGCTTTTACAAAATAACGGTTTTCATCTTTTTTAAAAGTATACTCTTTATTTTTAACATATTTTGCTTTATCGGTATTTATATAGCGTCCAAAAAGTTTTTCAATAGATTTATTTACATCATCTTCTGATAAAATAATACTTCCATCTTCATCTGAACAAACGTTTTCTTTATTGTTCATTGAACAATCCCAAATCGCAGCATTTAAAACCATCTCCTCATCAGGAAGATTAATTTCATCAAAAAAATCTGGATCTTGCATAACCACAGGTAAAATAAAATCACTGTAATTTTCTAATCTTTTTGAGTTTTCTAATTTTTCAAAAAAACCTATTGCAAAAACTAAACCAACCGAGGATACTGTTAAAAAAACGCAAATCCACAAAAAACGAAACATACGATTAAATCTTATTAGATTATTTTTAGTTCTTTTAGCATGATGTTTACCATTAATAGTTTTAAAAATTTTTGATTTCGAATTTGCAAGATCATTAGCCCCACTTTTCAAACCATAAAGAGCTCTATAATTCACAGTATAAGGACTCACCATTTTATTTTTTCTTTCATATTTATACATCTTAAAAACCTCACTTTTTATAATTTACAATATTAGAGTACTACAAAAAAACCAAATTTTTTGTCATAAAAAGGAAGTTATTTTAAATATAATAAAAAAAGCCGAATGAACAAAAATTCATTTGGCTAAAATTTTTCATATTATAAAATTTAATTATCTGATTCTAAATTTTCTTCTTCGGCTGTTTCTTCATTTTCAGGTTCTTCATGTGGTACACATGCTACAGCAACAACCTTTCCTTTACCTACCAAACGCATTACTTTTACACCTTTAGAAGGTCTAGAACATTGCCTAATCGTACTTGCTTCTATTCTAATTATAATTCCGTTATCTGAAATTAAAATCACATCTTCATCTAAACTAACACTCGTCAGCGAAGCAACTTTACCATATTTTTCGGTATGATAATTTGTAACACCTTGGCCGCCTCTTGACTGAACTCTGTAATCATCAGCACTGGAAAGACGTCCATAACCTGTTTCAGAAACTGTGAGCACAAATTTTTCTTCCTGAACAATAATCATTCCCACAACTTCATCATTTGGTTTAAGTCTAAGAGCTCTAACACCTCTTGCACTACGTCCTACAGCTCTAACATCAGTTTCTTTAAATCTAATTGATTTTCCTTCTTTTGTAGCAACTATCATTTCTTGGCTTCCATCAGTCATACGCACCCAAGCAAGTTCATCACCCTCATCTAAATCAAGGGCAATTAAACCGCCTTTTCGTGATGTGTCAAACGATTTCAAGCTTGTTCTTTTGATTACACCATTTTTTGTAACCATAATAAGATATTTATTCTCTTCAAATTCTTCCACTTTAATCATCGATGTAACACGTTCATCAGCAGAAATCGGCAACAAATTAGCTATATTCGTACCTTTTGACGTTCGGGAGCTTTCATGTACCTCATAGCATTTAAGCCTATAAACTCTACCAAAATTGGTAAAGAATAGTATATAATCATGACTATTTATAATAAACAGCTCATTTACACTGTCTTCATCGCGTCTTGTAAGACCTGAAACACCACGACCACCACGTCTTTGAAGTTTATAGCTATCCAAACTTTGGCGTTTAATATAACCATATCTGGTCATAGTTAGAACGCAATCTTCTTTTGGAATAAGATCCTCTATATCAACTTCTCCACTAACGTTTTCTATTGCAGTTCTTCTTTCGTCGCCAAATTTATTTTTTATTTCCAAAGACTCTTCTTTAACTATTTGTCTTAAACGCAAATTACTTCCTAAAATATCTTTAAAGTCAGCAATTTTAAGCTCGAGTGCTTTAAGTTCATCTTCAATCTTACTTCTTTCAAGACCTGTTAATCTACCAAGAGGCATTTGAACTATAGCTTGAGTTTGAACATCATCAAGACCAAAACGCTCAGAAAGTTTTTGTTTACCTTCTGCAATTGACTTAGAAGATCTGAGTATTGCCACAACTTCATCAATAAAATCGAGTGCCACTTTTAAACCTTCTAATATATGCGCTCTTTCTTCAGCTTTTTTAAGATCAAATTTAGTTCTTCTTGTAACTACTTCTACTTGGAATTTAATATATTCTTCTAAAACTTGTTTTAAATTAAGAATTTTAGGTTCGCCATTAACAATTGCAAGCATAATCACACCAAAAGTAGTTTGCAGCTGAGAATAAGAATAAAGCTGATTTAAAACAACTTGCGGTGAAGCATCCTTTTTAAGGTCGATTTGAATATGCATACCATTTCTGTCTGAATGATCATCGATATGAGCAATACCTTCAATTCTTTTATCTTTAATCATGTCTGCAATGCTTTCAATAAGACGTGCTTTATTTACCTGATACGGAAGCTCTGTAACTATAATTTTAAATCTAGAATTTTTATCTTCCACAATTTCAGCTTTTGCACGAACAGTTATTTTACCTCTGCCTGTCATATAAGCAGATTTAATTCCAGATCTACCCATAATAATTGCACCTGTTGGAAAATCTGGACCTTTAATAAATTCCATAAGCTCAGAAATTTCTGCTTCTGGATTATCAATAAGATGGCACATTGCATCGATGACCTCGCTCATATTATGAGGAGGAATGTTTGTTGCCATACCAACAGCTATACCCGTTGATCCATTAACCAAAAGATTTGGAAATCTTGACGGTAACACTGTGGGTTCTTCTATTCTATCATCATAATTAGGAACAAAATCAACTGTTTCTTTGTCTATATCTGTAAGCATTTTTAAAGAAATTTTGCTCATACGAGACTCTGTATAACGGTAAGCAGCAGGAGGATCACCATCTATTGATCCAAAGTTACCGTGACCGTCCACAAGCATATATCTCATTGAAAAATCTTGCGCTAAACGAACTAAAGCATCATAAACAGAAGCATCACCATGAGGATGATATCTTCCTAAAACGTCACCGACTGTATTTGCGCATTTTCTGTATGGCTTATCCGGACTTAAACCATCTTCAAACATAGCATATAAAATTCTTCTATGAACCGGTTTTAAACCATCCCTTACATCAGGAAGCGCCCTTGAAACTATTACAGACATAGAATAAGCTAAAAAAGATTTTTTCATTTCTTTGTCTATATCAACATTTATTATTTTAGGCTCTGTAATTTGTTTTTCTTCTTGATTATCCATTAAAGTAACCCCTTAATTATTTAACAATTTTGCTTTTTTATCTTAAATTCATTCTTCATCTTTTGTTTTTGAACCAGCCATAATCATAGCTTGAACTTCCGCTCTAAAATCCGACTCAATCGCTCTTAGTGGTATTATTATGCTGTTTCCTTCCAAAGAAGAAATAGAAATCAAATTATCATATTCGCTGCATTCACATGTACCATCAAGAGGGATTTCTCTTTCGGTACCATCTTTGCAAACTTCTATTTTATCTGGAAAAATTTCTACAGTTATTTCTTTTTCAAGTAAAATTTTTTTAATTATACTTTTAACACTAACAACTGGCACAAACCATATAAAAAACAGCGCAACTAACGGAAAAGCAGCTATCCAAAAATAATATTTACTCCCAGAAATAAAACCTAAGACTATCATAGCTAAAAAAACAACAAGCTGAATTATTGTATGTTTTTTTTGAGCTTCTTTGTTGCGTTTATAGCTTTCACTGTGTTTTATAAAATTTTTTACTTCGTCACCGGTAAGCTTATATTTTATTTTTATACCGGTTGCTTCTTCCTCGTATTCTTCGGCTTCATCATCCAAAACAAGTTCTGATTCTAAATTTTCAGCCTGATCAGGCTTTCGAATATCTCCATCTTCATCTTCAGGAAAATTTTCTTTGGAACTTTCTTCCGGTAAATTTGTATTTACCTTGTTATCTGATAAATCTTCTGTAACAACACATCGCTGAGTATCGTTTTCTTTCATTTGCTCTCCTTTAATTTATAAATTTTAATATAAATTATATATTTTTTTTGGTTAAACGTCAAGGTTTTGAACATATTTTGCGTTTTGTTCAATAAATTCACGTCTTGGTTCAACTTTATCACCCATTAAAATAGTAAAAGTTTCATCTGCTACAGCGGCATCTTCCAAAGAAACTTTAAGCATAATTCTCGTTTCAGGATTCATAGTTGTTTCCCAAAGTTGCTCTGCGTCCATTTCACCCAAACCCTTATAGCGCTGAATTTCTGTATTTCCGCTTAAATCTTTTAAAATCTCATCTCGTTCTTCATCAGTATAAGCATAAAAATGTTTTTTGTTTTTTGAAATTCTATAAAGCGGCGGTTGAGCAATATAAATATGTCCTTGTTCCACAACAGGACGCATAAACCTAAAGAAAAATGTAAGCAAAAGCGTTCTAATATGTGAACCATCAACGTCAGCATCTGCCATAATTATAACTTTTCCGTATCTAAGCCGGGAAAGATCAAACTCCTCACCTATTCCGCAACCGAGAGCGGTTATTACAGGCATTAATTTTTCGTTTCCGTAAACTTTATCAAGTCTTGCTTTTTCAACATTAAGCATTTTTCCCCAAAGCGGCAAAATAGCCTGAAACTTACGATCTCTTCCGTTTTTTGCAGAGCCTCCTGCTGAATCTCCTTCTACAATGTAAATTTCGGTTTCATCAGGATTATTAGACTGACAATCAGCAAGTTTTCCGGGAAGTGAAGCACTTTCCATAGCTGTTTTTCTTCTTACTAAATCTCTTGCTTTTTTAGCTGCATCTCTTGCTCGTGATGCTGAAATAGCTTTTTCCACAATTGATTTTGCAATTGCTGGGTTTTCTTCTAAGTATGTTGTGAATTTATCGGCTAAAATACCGTCAACTAAACCTTTTATTTCTGTGTTTCCAAGACGAGTTTTTGTTTGACCTTCAAACTGAGCATTTCTTACTTTTACACTAATTATTGCAGTAAGACCTTCTCTAACGTCTTCACCAGAAAAATTCCTGTCACCATCTTTTAATAAATTATATTTTCTTGCATAATCATTTATAACTCTTGTAAAAGCACGTTTAAAACCATCTTCGTGTGTGCCACCGTCCATAGTGTGAATATTGTTTGCAAAAGAAAGAATTAAATCATTATAGCTATCATTGTATTGAAATGCAATTTCAGCACTTGCTGAATTTCCCGGCAAAACACCTGAAAAACTTATTACATTATCATGAATAACCTCAAGAGCTCTTTTTTTATGAATATATTCAACAAAACTTTTTATACCGCCATCATATTTAAAATCATATTCGATTACGTTATCACCATCACGCAAATCTTTTAATGTAATTTTTACTCCAGCATTTAAAAAAGCTTGCTCTCTAAGCCTTGTTTGCAGTGTTTCATAATCATAAACAGTGGTTTCTTTAAAAATTTCTGGATCAGCTTTAAATACAATAGTGGTTCCTTTTTTACTTGTTGGACCAACAACTTCCAAATCAGATTTTATATTTCCTCTTTCAAAGCGTTGATGGTAAATGTTTTTACCATCTCTAACTTCCACTTCTAACCATTCAGAAAGCGCATTAACAACCGAAGAACCAACACCGTGAAGGCCTCCTGAAACTTTATAACCGCTGCCACCAAATTTACCACCCGCATGCAATACGGTAAAAACAACTGTAACAGCAGGAATACCAGCTGTTGGGTGCATACCAACAGGAATACCCCTACCATTATCCGTAACTTTTATTACATCACCTGGTAAAATTTCAACATTAATTTCATTACAAAACCCGGCTAAAGCTTCGTCTATAGAATTATCTACTATTTCATAACCAAGATGATGAAGACCTCTAGGTCCTGTTGTTCCAATATACATTCCTGGCCTTTTTCTTACAGCCTCAAGCCCTTCTAATACTTGTATTTCACCGGCTCCATATTTTCCACCACTTTGACTAATTTCATTAATTTCCAAAACAAAGTTCCTCCATTTAAATTTTAATTGCTAAAAATCTCTGTATCTGTATCTTTCCCTGATCTTTTCCTTGTTCCGCTTAAATTATCTTGTTTCCTTTTACTTTTGTAATTAAATTTTTTTAAATTTACAAAAGAAGGAGAAAAAGCATAAAAAAGACCAAACAAAAAAAATATTATCAACAAACCAAAAAAACAATATTTTCCGCCTAAAAAAACAGACACAGCAAAAACAATAACAGATAAAAACTCTACTATACCTAAAAACTTAAAAGCACCAGGGTCAATCAAAACTTTTAAAACTTCTGAACATTCTTTACACTTAAAAAAAGATTTATTTTTCGCTAAAAAAGCTTCAACATACCATATTTTTGACCCACAGTTTGGACATTTTGGTAATTTAAAACTCTTTATCTTAATTCACCTCACCTGTTTTTTGACCATTTACACTTCTTTTATAAATCGTAGAAGGCAAAAGACCGCTTAAATATACTTTACTTTCTTCTTTTGATGAACAAACAACAAAAGATTTTGGTATATTTTCAGTTATACTTATTATTTTACCCCTTTTTTCCATTTTTGACAAATAAAATCGATTAACCTTATAAACAGTAGTTTTATCCAAATCGAAAACACCCACTATTTCACCACTATTAATAAAAAAATCTTTGCCAATATTCAAATACATATGAATCACCTTTTAAAAATCTTTTTTCACATTAACTTCTCCGTTTTCAATTGTAAAAAGCTTACCTATTTTCAATTTTTTCAAATCACTTTTATCGCAAGAAGTAATAAAAACTTGTCTTCCGCCTAAACCTTTTAAAAGATATTTTTTTCTAAAATCATCAAGCTCGCTCATAACATCATCAAGTAAAATCACAGGCGGTTCACCAGAAAACTCCTCTAAAATCATTGCCTCAGCAAGTTTAAAAGCCAAAACAGCCGAACGCTGCTGTCCTTGGGAACCAAAATTTTTAGCTGTTTTTTCATTTATCAAAATTTCTAAATCATCTTTGTGTGGACCACAAGAGGTTGATCTAGTTTTTATATCTGTTTCGCGTGTTTTTTCAAGCTTAGAAAACATTAATTTCTTAATATCATCAACAGATAAACCTAAATTTATATTTTTATTTACAGAAAAAATATATTTTACCTCTATCTTCTCTTTTCCTCCGGAAATATCACTGTAAAATGAAAAAACTTTGTTTTTAAAAACTTTTAAATATTCAATTCTTTCTTTTATTATCTTAGCACCAAGTTCACTTAATTTATCATCCCAAACATCCAAAAGTTGCAAATTTTGAGAAGTGTTATCAAAAGTTTTTAAAAATGAATTTCTTTGCTTTAGCACTTGGTTATATTTAGAAATTGTTTTAGTATACGTTGGTTTTAATTGACAAATTGCAGCGTCTAAAAATCTTCTTCTAAAATCTGGACCATCTTTAACTAAAGAAAGATGAACAGGCGAAAAAAGAACCGTTTTGAATCGCCCTATTATATTTGTTGGATAATTTTTAGCAACATCATCAAAAATTGCTTTTCTTTTTCCACCATTAAAAATAATTGTTATTTCGTGATTTCTGTTTTCAAAAAAGAATTTACCATCTATTTTTGCAAAATCACAATTAAAATTTACTAGATCTACATCTTTTGTTCCCCTAAATGAACGCGCCCCAGTAAACATCCATATAGCTTCCATTAAGTTTGTTTTACCTTGAGCGTTTTTCCCAAACACAAAATTTATTTCCGGGCTAAACTCAATTTCATTTTCTTTTAGATTTCTGTACCCTTTAAAAGACATTTTTAAAATTTTCATTCTTGTATAACCTTATATTTATTTTCATTTACAACTATTTCACTGCCAGACGTGATCTTTTTGCCTCTTTGATAGCATGCTTCGCCTGAAATTTTTACAGATCCATTCAAAATTAAACTTTTCGCTTCACCGCCTGTAGCAGCTTCTCCGCAAAGCTTTAAAAAAGAATCAAGTTTTATAAATTCTGTTTTAATAGCTATCCTTTTCATTCTTTGCCTCACTTTTAAGACTTTACTCTAACCGGAAGAACAATAAATATAAAAGAATCTCCATCTTTAGAGGTTATTTTTATTGGGCTTAGTGGTCCGGAAAGTGTAATTTTCACTTCGTCGGTTTCTGCATTTCTCAGTGCGTCACTCATATATTTGTTATTAAATGCAATTTCAAGTTCTTCTTTTGCTTTTCCAGTACAAGCCACTTCATCATCAGCTTTACCTATAGGAGTTATGCAAGAAACATGTACAGAATCCTTAGCAAAAATACATTTAACAGGGCTTTTAAGTCTATCTGTAATTAAAAGTGAAACTCTATCTATACTATTTAAAAAATCATCTGTTTTTATGCTTACTTCCATTTTACTTTTTTCAGGAATTGTAGATTTATAATCAATAAATTCTCCTTCTAAAAGTCTAGATATAACCACATAATTATTTACAGAAAAAATAATATGGCGCATTCCTGCAGAAACTGTCACTATTTCTTCTTCTTTTTCTGGTAAAAGACGTAAAATTTCACGAAGAGTTTTTCCAGGTACAACAAAACTAAGTTCCAGATCTTCTTTGATTTTTTCTTGTCTTAACGCAAGCCTATAACCATCAACCGAAACCAATGTTAAAGTTTTATCTTTAATTTCAAAAAGCGTTCCTGTGTGAACAGGTTTTGTGTCCATTTCTGACACTGCAAAAATTGTTTGTTTTATCATATTTTTTAATACATTGACAGGCATAGTAAACGAAGATACACTTTCCACAGAAGGTAACGACGGAAATTCATCTGCATTAATTCCCAAAAGCTCAAATTTACTTGTTCCACTGATAATTTTAACAACTAAATCGTCTTGTTTTTCAATTTCCACAACGTCTCCGGAAAGTTTACGGATAATATCTGTTAAAAAGTGAGCATTTAAAACCACAGAACCTTCTTTTTGTACAGAAACTTCAATTTGTGTGGTAATACCAAGTTCAGTATTGTATCCACATAGTGTTAAACAATCGTTCTCTGTTTTGAGTAAAATTCCTTCTAGTGCTGCAATTGTGGATCTTTGCGAGACTGCTCTTTGAACATTTGTAAGAGCTTCTACCAGTTTGTTTTTTTCACAGATAAATTTCATAAAAAATCATTCCTTTTTAAAAAAGTATTTAGTTAAGCAAGTATAGTAATAAATTATTTAGTAATAGTAGTAGGGTATGTTAATTTGTTGAAAGATATTTTTGTGCGTTGAAACATCAAGTTTATTACAGATTTTTGTTTTGTGAATTTGCTGTTTAAAAAATTGAAATTTTTAACATCGTTAAAAATTATTAACAGTGAAGTTGAATATTTAGTGTTTAAAGTTGAATGTTTGTTGAAAAAACAAATATTTTTTACCTATCTCTTATGTTTTTTATAATATCTTCTATCATAGCTTTTGTTTTAGGGTCTTTGCTGATAACTTTTTCTACTTGCTGGAGTGCATAAACAATTGTTGAGTGATCTCTGCCACCAAATTCTTCACCAATTGATACAAGTGGTAGTTGGGTTATTTCTCTTACAACATACATTGATATTTGGCGTGCATTGGAAATGGAAGATGACCTCTTTGAAGAGCGTATATCTTCTGGTGAAACACCAAACGTTCTTGCAACTTCTTCTATGATTTTTTCTATTGTAACCGGTGGAGGTTGGTCGTTATTAAGTATATCTGAAATAGCAAGCTGTGCAGTTTGAATTCCCATTGGTTCACCTCCGAGAAGATGATGTGCTTTCATTTTTTTAACTGCACCTTCAAGTTGACGTATATTGTTTTTTAATTTTTTGGAAATGTATTCACAAACTTCATTAGGAATTTTTATGTCCAGAAGTTCTGCTTTACGCTTAACTATTGCAATTCTTGTTTCAAAGTCTGGTGGCTGAATATCTGCAATGAGTCCCCATTCAAAGCGTGTACGAAGCCTGTCTTCTAAAGTTTGTATTTCTTTTGGGGGCCTGTCCGATGTAAGTACAATTTGTTTTTTTGCTTCGTAAAGTGCATTAAAAGTATGAAAGAACTCTTCTTGAGTGGAGTCTTTACCTGCGATGAACTGGATGTCATCAACTAAAAGAACGTCTGTTTGTCTGTATTTTTGATGGAATTCGCTTGTGGTGTTTTTTCTTATCGAATCAATAAGTTCATTTGTGAAATCGTCGCCTTTTATATATAAAAAGGTTTTATCAGGATTGCTTTTTTTTATGTCGTTACATATTGCGTAAAGAAGATGTGTTTTTCCAAGTCCTGAATTTCCGTAAATAAATAGTGGATTGTATGCTCCTGCTGGATTTGCAGCTACAGCTAAAGCGGCAGCGTGTGCGAATTTGTTTGATGAACCGACAATATAAGTATCAAAAGTAAACTCATAATCTGAGTCTATTGCTAAGTTTTGGTCACTTTTTTTGCCAGCCTTTTCTATTTCATCTGGAATAGAAAAACAAATATCAATTCCCGAGCCAAAAATTTGTTCAAAAGCGTTTGTTAAAAGATTTTTATAGCATCTGTTTAAAGTTTGTCTATGAAATTCGTTTGGAACCATTAAAACAGCTTTTCCCTCGTCAAAATCTAGTTTAACGGGTTCAATTCTACTAATCCAAGTTTTATAAGCAACATCCGTGATATTTGTTTTACAAAAATCACAAATAAGGCTCCAGGCTTCGTTAAAAGAGTTCATATAAATTAATCCTCCGATGGTGTAAAGTTTAGTGTTTTCGCTATTTACATTAAAAATAATGATATCACAAAATTTAAAAATTTTCAACACAAAACTCTTTTTGTTAAAAGCTTTTTTATTTTTATATTGACAAAGTCGTGTATAATAATGTATACTAATTCTAAGTGACTTTTTATTTATGGTTATAATTTAATAACTAAAAAATATGAATTATTGTCCGGGAGGGGAAAATATAATGTTAAGAACGTATCAACCGAAGAAACTTCACAGAAAAAAAGAACACGGTTTTAGAAAAAGAATGTCCACACGCAGTGGTATTCGTGTTTTAGCACGTAGAAGAGCTAAAGGTAGAAAAAGACTGAGTTATTAATTTGTGTTAAGAGAAAGAGTATAAGGCCATGTTTTGATGGTCTTTTATTTTTTAATTTTTAAAATAAAGGTACGAATTTTATCATGATAAAAAAAGAAACAATTACTAAAAATCGTGATTTTAGGCGTGTTTATAATAAAGGAAAATATTTTTCTTCGCCTATTTTAATTACATATATAATAAAAAACCGTTTAAACAGCATAAGAGTAGGAATTACAACCTCTAAAAAAACAGGAAATGCTGTAAAAAGGAATAGATCTAGGCGTATAATTAGAGAGGCGTTCAGATCTTTAAAAAGTAATGTAAAAAACGGTTTTGACATAATTTTTGTGGCAAGAGCGAAAACAAGTGCTGTAAAAACATGTGATGTTTTAAAAGATATGAAAAGAGAGCTTTTAAAACTGGGTGTTTTAGAATGAAAAAAATTTTTATTTGTCTGATAAAATTTTATCAAAAAGTGATTTCTCCGCTAAAAAAACCTTGCTGCAGATTTAGACCTACTTGTTCTGATTATGCTATAGAAGCATTTGAAAAGCATGGTGCTTTTAAAGGGCTTTTTTTGTCTGTTTGGCGTGTTTTAAGGTGTAATCCTTTTTGCAAAGGTGGTTATGATCCAGTTCCACCAAAAAAATAAAAATTAAACACTGGAATTTTAATGTTTTTTGTGGTAATCTAAAAATAATGTATTAATTTTAAAAGGAGTTTTTATTTTGGGTAATATATTTGATTTTTTAGGTAGTATTGTTGGTTATTTGCTTTGGTTTTTCTTTGATGCCGTAAGCAATTATGCATTAGCAATTTTTCTTTTGATATTTGTTCTTAATCTTTTGGTGTTGCCATCTGTAATAAAAAGGCAAAAATTAATGTCAAAAAGTGCAAGAGTTAGCCAAAAACAGCAAGAACTTAGAAAAAAATATGAAAAAGATCAAAAAAAATATAACGAAGAATTGGCCAAGCTTTACGAACAAGAAGGCAACCCAATGAGTGGTTGTTTGGTAAGTATGTTGCTTCCTTTACTTATTTTTTCTGGTGTTTGGTTTGCTGTTACAAATCCTTTAAAAAACACGTTACATATTCCAGCTGAAAAAATCACTACAGCAGTAGAATTTTTGAAAAATGATCCATCTGCACCAGATAGTTTAAAAAACAATTGTAATGAACTTCAAATAATTAGGCATTTTCCAGAAGTAAAAGAAAAATTAACTATGTTTAATGAAGAAGAGCTTGCAGATATAGAAGAATATAGTTCTGGTTTTAATTTCTGTGGAATAAATTTACTTAATAATCCAAATGAGTCTGATTTTAAAGACATGCTTTGGATAATACCAGCACTTAGTTTAGTATTGTCAATTTTAATGTCTCTTTTACAGTTAAAATTAAACAGCGAAACTCAGACTCAAACTATGGGTTGTATGAAGTTTACACCTTTTGTTTTGCCTCTTTTTATTAGCTGTCAGGCGTATTTTTTACCAGGAGCAATTGGTTTTTATTGGGCTTTAAATTCGTTAATTTCAGGTGTTCAAATTATATTTCTTAATAAATTTTACAGTGCTAAAAAAGTAAGTGCTAAAGAAGAAGCAGCAAGACTTGATTTGTTGGAGCTTAAAGAATAGT
>JAFRKM010000075.1 GCA_017431755.1 Clostridia bacterium | reverse complement strand
TGATCCTTGTGAATGCTCTCGTCAGCCTCAATGTAGAGTTCCGGAGCATATTTGCCGTAGGTTCGGGGGAGAATTTGTTCAAAGTAATTCCGTAAATAGAAAAGTTGCCGTAACTTTGGGATTGTTTTCAATAGTTCAGATTGAAAGAAACGTACAAATGAGAATACCTGCTTATGATTTCTGTATTCCGAATAACGAATGTGTTGCTTCAAACGACACTCCGTGCGACCTCTTTAGCAGAATAGAGTTCCCAACAGAAGAATTTTTCCCGCCACGCTTTAACGAAAGCTCCTCAAACCAAAACCGCTGCGGTAATTGTTCGAACACTTAACTAAAAACATATAAAAACAACCCCGCTGAATTTAATTTTCAGCGGGGTATTAATTATTAATTAATATTACTAGTTTTGGCAAGAAAAGTCTGAAGGTCTTTTTGAATAATACTGGGTAGTTTATTTAATTGTTCCTTGGTGATGTCTTTTTGGCTGTCAATACTTTGTACGTTTAGTGCGTTCTTGAAAAGCTCTTCTATTCCTTCGCAAACTAAATATAATCTTCGTGTTGCTTGGTGGGTTTTATTAAGGAAATGGTTGCGTATAATTTCATATTTTTTTCTCTCTTCATCAAGTTTGTCGCCACTATAACCTTCAGCTTCTACTTTTGGATATAGAGTTTTGCAATCATCTTTTGCTTTGCGCGCAAGTTTTTCTAAGTGAGAAAAATATGAGAGTTTGGCTAATCTTTCAACTTGTTTTGCAGCTTGCATAAACTCTTTCATTTCTGTTAGAGTTAACCTATATGCGTCTGAGATCTCTGAATTGATAGTTTTTTTTACGAGTTTATCTGTTGTGGTTGCACCAATTCGTTTTATTCCTGTTTGCCTTGCTACTGCTTTTCCAGCTTCTTTAGCTATTTCTTTGAATGACATTTTAATTACCTCCTTAAAATTAATTCATGCACATTGTACAGCATTTTTTTAAAAATGTCAATATATTTTTTTATTTTTTACATTTTTATTTTAAAAAGCTCATCATGAGTGCCTTGATTTATTAAATTCAAAATTTTATAATTATAAGTAGCATTAATTTAATTTTAAAATTAAAAGGAGATTTTACCATGAACATTAAAGACGTTATATCTTCAGTTGAAATAAGAGATAAATTTATATCTTTCTTTAAAAGTAAAGACCATATGGAAATCACAGATTCTTCCGTAGTGCCAAAAAACGACCCAACACTGCTTTTTATAAATTCTGGTATGGCGCCGATAAAAAATTATTTTACGGGCGTGGAAAAGCCGCCATATCCTAGGCTGTGTGATATTCAGCCATGCATTAGAACAATAGATATAGATTCTATTGGCGATAAACACCACCTTACTAGTTTTCAAATGCTTGGAAGCTGGTCTATAAATGATTATTTTAAAGAAAAAGCAATTGCATTTGCTTTTGAGTTTTTAACTAAGTATTTAAATATTCCGAAAGAAAAGCTTTATGTTACCGTTTTTTCAGGTGATGATGAAATTGGCCTTCCTTGCGACAATGAAGCTTATGAATTTTGGAAAAAAGTCGGTGTGGAAGAAAGTCATATTGTAAAATGCGGCAGAGAAGATAATTTTTGGGGCCCAACTGCAGAAACAGGCCCTTGCGGACCATGTACAGAGATATTTTATGATACCGGTGAAGGTGAAAAATACGTCCCCGGCGGAGAATTTGACACAAAAAAACGCTATATAGAAATCTGGAATGCTGGAGTCTTTATGCAGCTTAATAAAAACGCAGACGGGACTTTTAGTAAGCTTGGTTTTACTAGTGTGGACACAGGTGCTGGACTTGAACGTTTGGCGATGGTATGAAATGGATATTCAACGGTTTATGACACGGACCTTCTTAAGCCCATAAAAGATGAAATTATAAATAGAGTTTCCGAAATGGACAAAACACTTCCCGAAAAAGACGTTCTTATAATTACAGACCATTTAAGAACGGCTACTTTGATACTCTCTGAAAATGTTAAACCTTCAAACGAAGGTAGAGGATATATTCCCCGCAAACTTATTAGGCGCTGCATGATGCTTACGACGAAAAGCAGAATTATGAATTTTGATTTTTCAAAAATTATTGAATTTATAGTGAATACTTATAGCAATATGTTTCCAAAATTTGCTAAGAATAAAGACTTCATAGTGAAAGAATTTAAAAAAGAACAGGCCCAGTTTGAAAAAATAGTTGTTAAAGGTACCGAAATGCTAGAAACCATTAAATTGAATCGCAAAATTATTTCAGGGCAAGAAGCTTTTGACATTGTTACAACTTATGGTTTGCCCTTTGACATTGTAAAGCAGTATGCTTTAGAAAACGGTATGAGTGTAGACGAAAAAGAATTTAAAAACAAACTTAGCGAACATAAAGAAAAATCAAGGAATGTAGTAAGTTCTGCACTAGGCAGCAATTTAAAAGAAATTTTTGATTTAGTTAAAGATATCCCTGAAACAGAATTTTTAGGCTATGATAGTAGTGAATGTGTAGGCAAAATTTTAAAAATTTTTAAAGATGGAAAAGAAACAAATTCTGTTTCACAAGGAAATCAAGTCAGTTTGGTATGCGATAAAACAGTATTTTATGCAACTTCTGGGGGGCAATGCAGTGATAGTGGATATATACAAAGTGAAAATTTTAAAGTGAAAATTGATGATGTTCAAAAAAATAATAATGTTTATGTTCATAGTGGTATAGTTGAATCAGGAACGGTTAAACTTGGCGAAATGGCAAACGTGTTAATAGATAAAGAAAAACGTCTAAAAATCGCAAATAATCACACATCTGTGCATTTGCTTCAAAGCGCATTACAAAAGATTTACGGAAAAAATCTTCATCAAACCGGTTCAAAAGTCGAAGAAACAAAACTTAGATTTGATTTTAACTATGATAATCAAATAAGTGAAGAAGAAATTTTCGAGATTGAAAAGTTGGTAAATTCATATGTAAGAAAAAACATTCCAAGAAAAGTGGAAATAAAAAAACTTTCTGAAGCATTGGAAAGTGGTGCTATGGCACTTTTTGAAAATAAGTATAGCGAACAAGTCAGAGTGGTAAGCTTTGGTGATATTTCAAGCGAACTTTGCGGAGGTACGCATACTACTTTTACGGGAAATATTGGTATGTTTAGTGTTCTGTCTGTTGAGGGTATTGGCAAAGGGTTAAGACGTATCACTGCTGTAACGGGTGATGAGGCTTTAAAATATTTGCAAAATAAGGTTTCTGAAATAAATGAAATATCCAAAGTTCTTAAGGTCAAACCGTCAGGTGTATCTGAAAAAATCAAGAAATTAATAGACAAAAAAAGCTTGGATAAAAAAGTATGTGCCACAATAACCGAAAAAGATGTAAAGCCTTTGGTGTGTGGTAGTGGTCTGGAAATAGGTGTTGTTAATTTAGAAGAAGGCGGTAAAAAAACATCTAATGAAGTGATTAAAATTGCCGACAAAACTAAAAAAATAATAATATGTATGGTGGGCCAAGAAAAAAAGCAAATTATTATAGCGGTAAATGATGAGCAGGTGGAAAATTATCACGCCAATGAAATGCTTTTAAAAATTATGAAAAAACTAGGTGGAAAAGGTGGCGGCAACAAAAAGTTGGCAACAGGTGGCACAACGGAAAACAATGTAAAAATAATGGAACTGATTGAAAAATCACTATAAAGTTATACTATTTAAACGCAAAGTGTGTAATAAAACTATCAAAAATGCCAAAAGTAAAAAAAGGGGGAGAAAAGGTGTTGACAGGGGAGTTAGAAATATGATAATATAAAAAAGCGCTCGAAAAAAGAGCGTAAGGACCTTGAAAATTAAACAACACACGATGGAAACTAGGAAACTAGTGGAAATCAAAGACCCGTAATTAATTTGAGAATAAATCTCGGATAAGTAATTGAAACAAACGATACAGTCAGTGTATCGAATGAGCAGAAAAAGCGCTAATTGATAGACTTCGAGAGTTTGATCCTGGCGCAGGACGTACGCTGGCGGCGTGCCTAACACATGCAAGTCGAACGGAGCTAAAGAGCTTGCTTTTTAGCTTAGTGGCGGACGGGTGAGTAATGCGTGAGCAACCTGCCTGTCAGTGGGGGATAACTTCCGGAAACGGACGCTAATACCGCATATAGTACATAATCCGCATGGATAAGTGTATGAAAGGAGCAATCCGCTGATAGATGGGCTCACGTCCGATTAGTTTGTTGGTGGGGTAATGGCCTACCAAGACTACGATCGGTAGCCGGGCTGAGAGGCTGAACGGCCACATTGGGACT
>JAFRKM010000074.1 GCA_017431755.1 Clostridia bacterium | reverse complement strand
ATTTGCAGTTGGGAATGGTTGTTTTACCCAAGACAGATAAACCGGATCACATGAAATCAAACGCTGACCTTGATTTTATAATTTCAGAAGAAGATATGGAAACCCTTAAAAAAATAAAGCTGATAAATTATGGTGATTCAGCGAAATATCCAATTTTCGGTGGACTTTGGAGTTGGTAACAAAAAATAAAAGCACTCACAAAAAATTTATTATGTGAGTGCTTTTTTGTACTTTAAAATAGTTTTAAAAGTTAGTATGTGTTAATTACATCTTTAAAATTTAAATTGTTGAAATTGTAGCCATATTTTTGAATGTATATCAATGAATCATCTTTTCCTGATTCTTTATAATTATTTCTTAAGCTTTTTTCTATTGAAGCGGCAATTAATTCGCCTTCTTTTGCTTTGTCCCTTACTAAAGAAATAAAATTAAAGAATGAACCCTCTTTATCTTGTTTGTATTCTGTTTCTTTCATGTATTTTTCGCAAGATGCTCTTACGCTTTTTGAAAGAGCTGCACATTCTGTTCCTCCAAATCTGCCATTATTATCGCCTTTTACTCTGCATTTTGAAATAAGTGGTAATTCGCTTATTTTTTCTAAAAAAGTACGTACTGTATCTTTAAGTTCCAACTCTAGTTCTAAAAAGCATCTTTCATTAATTTCTGGAATGTTTTGATTTTTTAATTCTTTTATGGTTTTAAATATTTTGTTTAAAACATTTTTTCCCCATATATAATTTTCTGTTTCTAGAAATTGGCTTTCGATATAAGTAGTAGTAGTATACATCTTCAATGCCTCCTGAAAATTTATTGATCCGTCATTTCTTTCCATTTATAAATCATATAGTCGGAGATTTTTTTATAGTCATTTTCTGACCATATTATCTTTGTTAAATACTGTTCTATAAGATTTTTACCAATAACGTTTTCGCACCAGTCTTTTGGCATTCCTGCAGCAACGTTGGGTAAAGTGTTACCTTCATTTAAATATGTTATCATAGATCGCGATACTGGATTATCGATAACGCTGGTTTCTTTGATGTCGTATGGAGTAAATCCGAATTCAGAAATTATATATTTTTGAGCAGTGTCTGAAGTTTGAAGCCAGGTTAAAAAGTCCTGTGCGGCCTTTTTTTCTTTGTCGCTAGATTTTGCATTTATACAATAATATTTAGGTACATATATAGATATGGATCTATACATATTTTTTGCAATATCTCCCGAAGAAGTGATATCGTTTGGGTCAAAATCCATTTTTATTGGTATAAAGATGCATCTGTTTGCTACTAAAGAATTAAATGTTGCTAAGTTTTTATAATCTTGTGAACTTCCTAACAGAAACAACGATTTACCATTAACAAAATTTTTCATAGCCTGTGTTGTGCTGTTTTTAGAGTTACTTACAAATTCAGATCCTCTGGAAATGGAGTAGTAATTTCCTGAAACATTTGAAGTAATAAGGTCCAACGTTTCGGCAAATTTTAAAAATGGTTCTGAGCATTGCTCAATTTTCATTTCGTTTGCAATATTAGCAAACGCTGCGCTTCTAAACACTGTGCTTAATGCAATGTTCGGAAGGTACCTTCCGGAATTTTTTGCTTCTCCTCCGGCAAAAGAGAAAACGCCTGTTAATTTTTGGCTTAATTCCCCTTTGGTCTGTGCAAAGGAATAATCCTTGTTATTTAATCTGAAACTTACAAGAGTATTGTGATTTATATACGCATTAAGGGCTATAACCATTGATTTGAATTCATCATAAGAGCAATTTTTTAAGTCGTTTTGTGCTGTTCTGTGTTTTTCACCGCCAAAAAGAGAGGATATCATTTTTGGATCAACTATAAATCCATAACCTTCTGTGGAGTATGGTATGCCGAAACTGTCGGATGTGTTTGAGCTAAGGCGTAGTGACTCTGGGATTTCGTTTACGACCTCTTTAAAAGTGTCTTCTGTGGCATTACTAAAATCCCAAACTACAGATTCGTCTTTCCATTTATTAAGTTCGCTTAAGTTATTAACTGTGAAAATGTCTGGTGGGTGCTCTGAATTTATATACGATTCCAGGTTTTCCAGTGTGTTTTTTTCTTCAGTTGGAGTAACAGTTCTAATTATAACCCCGGTTCTTTTTGTGTATTCATCGCACATGTTTCTAAAGGCAGTCCCAATATTGGGGTCTGCGTTATAAATAAAAATGTCGTAGTCTTTTTTTGTAGAGGTGTTTATTTCACTATTATCTCCCGATTTATTTGAGCAGCCCGAAAGACATGTTAGGCATATAATCGAGGCCATAGTGGCTCCAATTAGTGACTTTAAACTTTTTTTCAAAAAATCATCTCCAAACGGTAGATATTTATATTTTTTTCTTAAAAACAAAACTTTATATCAAAATAATATATCATTTGTTTATATAAATCAATGCTTTTTTTAAATTATGTTCTAAATAGTTTTTTCTTTTCATAGTTATTTTTATGAAAGGAAGGACAAGTATGTTGGAGTTTAATAATAGAAAAGACGGTTTTAGCAGTATTATTCAATTTATGAATACGAAATTTAAAAAATTTTTAAAAAATTTAAATCAAGAAAAAATAAATACGCTGCAAGAGATTAGAATAAGGGTAAATATGCCGACAGTGATTATATGTTTAAATAAATCTTTTATTTTAGATGGCTGTGAATCTGTGGCTACGCCTGAAGATATAAAAGAAATTTTTAATTTGCTTTGTGGGTATTCCGTTTATAGTTTTGAAAATCAAATAAAAAAAGGGTTTATTACAATAAACGGAGGTCATAGAATAGGCCTTTGTGGAGAATATATCTTTTCTGAGAACGAAATAGCCGGAGTAAAAGAATTAACATCATTAAATATAAGAATTGCGCGTGAGTTCCCAAATTGTAGTGAAAATATTTTTGAAAAAATAAAAAACGATTTTTTAGGTGCATTAATTGTAGGCCCTCCGTGTTGTGGGAAAACCACAATAATAAGGGACTTATCTCGCAAGTTTTCTTTATCCGAAGAGTTAAATTTTCCAAAAACGTGTATTATTGACGAGCGTTTGGAAATAGCGTCATGTAGAGGTGGTGAAACTCAATTTGATGTAGGGCTTAGCGACGTTTTAGCGAGCGTTCCAAAAAGTGTTGGAATTTTGCAGGCCGTGCGGTGTTTGGGGCCAAACATTATAATATGCGATGAAATCGGGTCAAACGAAGAAGTTTTAGCATTAAAATCTGCTTTGAATTCAGGAGTGAAAATAATTGCAACGATTCATGCATTTGATTTGGATGATTTTTTAAAAAAACCTCAAAGTGTTCCATTAATTAATTCCGGAGCGTTTGAAAAAATCATATTTTTAGATAGTGAAAATTTTGGGAAATTAAAAAAAATATGCACGGTGGAGGATTTATATGATAAAAATTATAGGGGTCATACTTGTAATAACTTCGGGGATTCTGAGCGGTTTTGTGTTGTATAGTAAATATAATTTAAAAGTCAATTTTTTGATGCAGTATATAAATTTTATTACGGTTTTAAGGAATGAAATAAGGTATTCGCACAGACCGCTTCTGGAAATTTTAAAAAATTTTCGCTGTGAAAATCCGCTTAGTAAATACAT
>JAFRKM010000073.1 GCA_017431755.1 Clostridia bacterium | reverse complement strand
TAAAAAAATAAAAAAAATAACTGATAAATTAATATCAGCTATTTTACCTAAAACACCCTAAACCTTCCTTAATTTTTTAATAAAGCTATTAAATCAAATTTTTATAAATTTACAATAATTTCTATATTTTTACTTTTTGAATCAACTCTGCTAACCTTTCTTTATCACCGGTAAGATATAAATACCCGAACAAAGCTTCTATACCTGTGGCTCTGTGATATTCCACGCGAGAAGCTTTTTTTGGTGTGTTATTTACATGCGCATTCCTGCCACGTTTATATATATTAATTTCTTCATTGGTCAGAATGTCTTTAATATCATCAAAAAAATCAGACTGCGCTTTACAGCATACATTCTTGTTTTTAAGTATATTAAGCTCCCCAATATGTCCGGTTTTTTCAAAAATAATTCTTTTTCTCATCATAAGTTCAAAAACAGCATCCCCAAAAAACGCAAGTTTTTGCGGGCTCATACTTTTTATTAATTTTATATCTTCATAATCCATATCATCTCACGCCTATTCAAAAAAATCAAATTCAATTTCACCGATTTTCACTGTACTACCTTCTTTTGCACCCGCTTTTTTTAAAGCATCAGTAAGTCCAGCTTTGGTGATTGTATCTTGAAAATAATGCATTGAATCATAATCATTAAAATTAACAGAATTTATCAGTTTATCAAGCCACATAGCATTCACATGATATACACCGTTTACATTTTTTATTTCTAATTTATCTTCTTTATAAGATAAAATTTCAGGAGTTGTATCTGGCTCAAAAAATCTTGCTGGTGGAAGAGTACTTAATTTTTCTGCAATTTTATTAACCATTTCTTTTACGCCCTTATTTTGGCAAGCAGTAACTTCTATGAATTCGTAGCCTTTTTTATTAACATAATTTTTAAAAATTTTAATTTGTTCTTCTGACGCCATATCGCACTTGTTTCCCACAACAAGCATTGGACGATTTGCAAGCTGCTCGTTAAATTTTTTAAGTTCGTTATTTATAACATCAAAATCATCGCATGGATTTCGACCTTCACTACCCGAAACATCTACAACATGAAGCAAAAGTCTACATCTTTCAACATGACGCAAAAATTCGTGACCCAATCCAACGCCCTTCCATGCACCCTCGATAAGTCCAGGAATATCTGCCATAACAAAAGAACGCTCGTCATCATATTTAACAACGCCTAAAATGGGTGAAAGCGTGGTAAAATGATAATTTGCCACTTGTGGTTTTGCTTCACTAACTATTGAAATTATAGTTGATTTTCCAACATTTGGATACCCCACAAGACCAACATCGGCAAGAAGCTTTAATTCCAATTTAACTTCCAATTCTATACCTTTTTCTCCAGGCTTAGAAAACCTAGGGCTCTGTTTAACAGGGCCAGCAAAATTCATATTCCCGGCACCGCCTCTGCCACCTTTTATCACAACAACAGGCTCATCGGAAGAAATATCTGCAATAATTTTACCACTATTAACATCTTTAATCAGCGTGCCATAAGGCACTTTTATGATTAAATTTTCACCGCTTTTACCTGTTTTTTTGCCGGATGCACCGTTTTGCCCATTCTGAGCAAAAAATTTCTTTTTATATCTAAAATTAGAAAGCGTAGATAAATTACTATCCGCTTTAAATATAACAGAACCACCTCGCCCACCATTACCGCCATCAGGACCACCTGTTGCAGTAAAAATATCTCTATGGAACGAAACTGCACCGTCGCCTCCGTTACCTGCTTTTATTTTTATATTTGCCACGTCAACAAACATTTTTTCACCTTCTTTAACTTCACAAATAAAAAAGCGGATCAACCACTCGATCCGCCCAATCTTTACCACAAATTAATTTGCGGCATAAATACTAACTTGTTTACGATCGCGTCCAACACGTTCAAACTTTACTTTACCGTTAATTAATGCAAATAAAGTATCATCTTTCCCTTTACCAACATTAACTCCCGGGTGAATTTTTGTCCCGCGTTGTTTTACAATAATATTTCCTGCCAAAACATTTTGGCCATCTCCACGTTTAACACCTAAACGTTTAGATTCAGAATCACGTCCGTTACTACTTGACCCTTGACCTTTTTTATGTGCAAAAAGTTGAATGTTAATTCTTAGCATTTCAAACTACACCTCCGTATAATTTACATTTATGTTTTTTGAATAAATTTCTTCTAACATCAATAAGTGATTTTTAAATCCATTTAAAATGTCTTTGCAAAGCAAAGCGTCTTTTGAGCTTACAAGCATTTTCATGTATCCCGTGCTTTCGTTTATACTCACATCTGCAGAAATTCCTATAACGTCTGTAATAGTATTGGCTGTCATATATGCTGCCGAAGATACGGCCGAACAAACAATATCTTTACCTAATTCAGAATATCCTGAATGTCCAAGTATTTCAAAACCTACAATCGTTCCAGATTCTAACACAAAAAATTTAGCACTTATCATAACACTTATCCATCATTTAAAATTTAATAGATTCTATTTCGACTTTTGTGTAAAATTGTCTGTGACCTATTTTACGTTTACAACTCTTCTTCGGTTTATAGGTAAACACAGTAATTTTTTTGGCTTTATCGGTTTTAATTACCTTTCCGGTAACTTTTGCAGAAGCTACTTCTGAACCAATATGGAAACCTTTTTCATCTTGGCCCGCAATAACTTTAAAGTCAACGGAATCGCCTTCCATTTTGTCAAGTTTTTCAACGTAAATTACTTCGCCTTGACTTACCTTATATTGTTTACCACCGGTTTCAATAATTGCGTACATCTTTTTACGCACCTACCTTTTTATCATCTCGCTATTGTTTCAGGCGGATCTTACGACCACTTATATGCCTGCAATATGCGGCTTTATTATTTTACCATAATAAACTACTTTGTGTCAAATAAATTTTATAATTAAATAAAAAAAGCCCCACCAAAACCGGTGCGGCTATAAATAAAATTAAGAAAGTTTAGTTACTTCACAAATATAATTTACAACATCGCTCACTGTACTAACTGAACTTATTACATCGTCTGTGGCTTCTATATCAAATTCATCTTCGAGTGATGAAAGCAAATCTGCCAAATCTAAAGAGTCCGCTTCTAAATCGTCAAATAAGTTTGTATCCAGCGTTATTTCGTCCTCACTTTTGTCAAACTGCTCGCTTAAAATTGCTCTCACTTTTTCAAATACCATTACAAAATTCTCCTATCAATAAATTAATTTTAAAAATTTTATTTTTTAGAAATACTTTCTTGCTGGGTTTCCCCTTTGTCTTCCAAAAGCACAACATTTACATCAAATGTTTCTGAATTCATACGTGTTCTTGACGGTCTAAATATCGAAAGTGATATTTTTTCACCCGCTTTATGATTATAAAGCTCGCTATAAAAAGCATCAAAACTAGTTACACTTACACCATTAATTTTTGTAATAATGTCTCCAACTTTAACTCCGCTTGTACCAAGATTACTATCTGAATTTATCTCAGAAACTATTAATCCTACCGGCACATTATATATTTGAGCTTGATAATTGCTTACCATTTTTCCGGTCATACCAAGTCTTACTCTACCGGACACGTAGCCTTTGTCTATTATATCATCAACTATAGTTTTAACAGTATTACTTGGAATTGCAAACCCCATGCCTTCACAGTGTGCAACTGCAATTTTAGTAGAATTTATACCGATTATTTGCCCACGCATATTTATAAGAGGTCCACCAGAATTTCCAGGATTTATTGCTGCATCAGTTTGTATGTATTTAACCAAGCTTTTTGGCCCACCGTTTGCAGAACGATTTATCGCTGAAACAATACCACGTGTAAGAGAACTTGCAAAATTAAGGCCTAAAGGATTGCCTAACGCAAGCGCAGAAGCACCAACTTTAACTTCATCAGAATTTCCAAAAGTTGCTGCTTTTAAACCAGTTTTATCTGTTTTTATAACAGCTAAATCTGTTTTGCTGTCATACCCTAAAACTTTTCCAGAAAACTCTTCGCCTGTATTAAGAACAATTTTAATATTATTCTGTTTCGAATTCCCGACAACATGCGAATTCGTTACGATATACCCTTTTTCACTTATAACTATTCCAGAACCCTCACTTGTCGGATCAGAAATAATATCCGCATAAGAATCGTACACCACAACACCTACAACTGACGGTGAAACTATATCGTATATAGATTCAGCAGACAATTCTCCTTCCGGCACAGAATTTTCAAATTTTATTTCCGATTCTCCGGAAACGTGAGGATTTTCTTCTGAAGTATTCATTAGTGAAACAGGACTTTGAAAATCTTTAAAAACTCCAAAACTATAAATAATGTAAGACACCAAAAAAATAACTAAAATTAACAAAACAGCAAGTGCTGATATGAGGAATGTTCTTGTTTTCCTGCCCATTATAACGGAAAAATTATCTTGCTTATCTTTTGCATAATCATCTTCATTCAACTTTTCGTTTTCTAAATTTTCAGAACGACTATGCTTTAAAGTTTCAGAAGGATATTCATATTTTTCTTCTTCTTTTAAATTAGTTTCTTCATTAAAATTTTCTTCCATTTAAATTCCTCCTTATTCCGTTACTTCAGGGTTTAAATCCTGGCCTTCAGATTTAGTGATATTTTCAACTTTTCCACTCATAATTTCTTCAAATTTTTCACCGCTCATTTTTTCGTTTTCTATTAAGTAATTAGCTATTTCATGGAGTTTATCTATATTTTCAGTAAGGATGTTTTTTGCTTCTTTACATGCTCCTGAAATAATATTTTTTACTTGCTCATCTATTTTAGAAGCTGTATCCGTAGAACAATTTTGGAATATTCCTTTACCGGTGTCTTCATTTGAATAATCATACTGTGCAAAGTACACAACCGGGCCTACTTCATCACTCATTCCATATTTAGCAACCATATCCCGTGCGATTTTTGTAGCGCGTTTTAAGTCACTGGAAACCCCTGTGGTGGTATCATTACAAATTAATTTTTCAGAAACCATTCCACCCACAAGAGTTTTAATTTCTTCGGTTAGTTTTGTTTTAGATGTAAAAATATCATCTTTTTCAGGCAAATATCTTGTATATCCACCGGCATTCCCACGCGGCATAATAGATATTTCATGAACTTTATCGTGATTTTTGCAAAAATAAGAAACTATTGCATGGCCACCTTCGTGGTAAGCCGTTAATTTCTTGTCTTCCGATGTAACAACATGTTTTTTCTTTTCTAAACCTATTGTCACTTTCAAAGTTGCCTCTTCAATTTCTTTCATAGTTATTGCTTTTACTTGATTTCGCACAGTTAAAATTGCAGCTTCATTAATAAGGTTTGCTAAATCTGCTCCAGTAAATCCTGCAGTTGATTTTGCTATGGTTTTAAGTTCCACATCAGGGCCAAACTGTTTATTTTTAGCATGAACCTTAAGTATTTCTTCTCTTTCTTTTATATCAGGATAATTTACATAAATTTGTCTGTCGAACCTGCCGGGTCTCATTAAAGCAGAATCTAAAACATCAGGTCTATTAGTTGCTGCCATTATTATAATGTCGTCCTTCTCGTTAAATCCATCCATTTCAACCAAAAGCTGATTAAGAGTATTATCTTTTTCCATGCCATTAATTCCAGAATCTCTTCTTCTACCAACAGCATCTATTTCATC
>JAFRKM010000072.1 GCA_017431755.1 Clostridia bacterium | reverse complement strand
GGTAATTTAAAAGAATTTTCGAAAAAATTTGAAGGCTGAAAAGTTCACTACAGAATAGGTGTTGAAACATTTAATAAAAATCTAAGAAATTTTTGGAACAAAGGAATTCCAGAAACAGTAGATATTTCAGAAATAATCAAATATTTCAAAAGTGTATGTTTGCTTATCGGAACCGAAAATCAAACATTTGAAACAGTAGTAAATGACATATATTTAGCGGGTAAATATTTTGATCATTATATGATAAATATATTTATTCCAAATAGCAAAAATATAAATTCAAATCCCGAACTTATAAACAGATTCATAAATGAAGTATACCCAAAAATAAAAAACGATCCTAAAGTTGAAATTTCTATAAATAATACTGATTTAGGGGTGGGATAATTTATCCAATGGAAAATTTTGAGTTTACCACTACTGAAAAAGACATTAACACAAGAATTGACAAATTTTTGTTAGACGCTCTTCCCCGCTCCTTTTCACGTTCATATATACAAAAATTAATACAAAGTAATGGTGTTACAGTAAATGAAATTTTCGTAAGTAAAAATTTTAAGCTCTCGTCAAATCAATCTATAAAAGTAAATATCCCAGACCCCGAGCCGCTGGACATTGTGCCTGAAAACATAAAACTTGATATAATTTACGAAGATAACGATCTCTTAATTGTAAACAAACCTAAAGATATGGTCGTTCATCCAGCACCAGGAAATTATAACAATACCCTTGTAAATGCGCTATTATTTCATTGTAAAAATTCCCTTTCGGGGATTAACGGCATTATGCGTCCGGGAATTGTACACAGAATAGACAAAGATACAAGCGGTCTCCTAATAGTAGCAAAAAACGACGCTGCACATAAATTTTTAGCAAAACAAATAAAAGAGCATACTTTTACTAGACTTTATGAGGCTGTTGTAATTGGAAATCTAAAAAACGACGAAGGAACAATATCTACAAACATAGGCCGCCATAAAACAAATCGCAAAAAGATGGCCGTAGTTACCATTGGCGGAAAATTAGCAATTACACACTATAAAGTTATTAAAAGACACGAAGGCTTTACTCATGTCCAGCTAAAACTTGAAACAGGCCGGACCCACCAAATAAGAGTTCACATGGCGCATTTAAGCCATCCTGTTTTAGGAGATGAAGTGTACGGAAACAGCAAAAAGAACAAAATATTTCCTTTTTTAAAAGGGCAATGTTTGCATGCAAAAGTTGTGGGATTTATTCACCCGACAACTAAAAAATATGTAGAGTTTACATGTGATCTCCCTGATTATTTTTTAAAAGTTTTAAAACATCTACCAGAATAAATTTAAAAATCAATTGGTTTTTGAAGATTCATTACTCGATTCGCTTTCTTTAACAATTTTTCTCAAGTTTTCTATTTTTATATCTTTAAAGCCATATTTTTTAAAATACGGTTCATCAACATCTTTTAAAAATTTCTTTATCCAATATATTTTTTCTTCGGACTTAGGAAATCTTATTATCAAAAAATTATAATTAAGACTAAGTATTTTTGTAGTCACCCAATTTTCATAACCTTTAAAATAATTTGTTGTATTATACTCTTCCACCAAACGCCTTGCTATTGCTATATAATTTTCGATTTTTTTACTAGCATCAACAGTCGACATTATAGAACCAGGGCGCGAAGATCTGTAAAAATAAAGCCTATTTTCATCATTAATTACTTTTTTTACCCTTGTAAAAAGAATCCAATTAAAAATTGTATCTTCGCCAAAATATATGTCTTTTTCAAATTTAAAATTATTATCAGTAATCAAACTTTTTCTGTATAGTTTATTCCATACTACACCTAATTTTATACCATAAGTTTTATTTGGAAAATCTATAGTTTTTTCTCCATCCCCGTAAACAAATACTTTCGATGAATTATAAGGTTTTTCTTTTATTAAATTAGCACCATTATAAAATGTTTCTTCTTTCATTGAATATACATCAGCATCATTAGAATCAATCAATTCATAACCTTTTTCATAAATTTTAGGGTCCACATAATCGTCCGAATCCACAAAAGAAATATACTTTCCTTTAGATTCTCTTATTCCAGTATTTCGCGCTTCTGAAACGCCTTGATTTTCTTGATTTATAATTCTTATACGGCTATCTTTTTTAGCATATTCATTTAATATTGCAACTGATTTGTCTGTGGACCCATCATTTACACATATGATTTCTATATCTCTAAAATTTTGATTAACAAGAGAGTCCAAACATGTAGGCAAATATCTTTCCGTGTTATAAACCGGAACCACAACGGAAATTTTTGGTTCTTGTGCAAAAACTTCACGAAACCCGAAAAAACCAAAAACTATAACTACTTCCACAAAAAATTTTTTAATATACTTTTTCATTTTATACCCCTCAATTTAATTTTAAATATAATATATTTTGTTTTTTGTTTCAATCCATTATTTAATTGGAAGCAAAATATTTTTTTATGTTTTCTGCAATTTTATTTGTAATACCTTTTACTTTAATAAGTTCTGATTCAGAGGCATTTTTTATAGCATCAGTTGAACCAAATAATTTCAAAAGAGTATTTGCTTTAACTTTACCGATACCTTCTATTTTTGTAAGTTCAGAAGTTTTTACCGTTTTACCTCGTAATTTCCTGTGATAAGTAATTGTAAATCTATGAACTTCATCTTGAACTTTTGTAATAAATCCAAATACCCTACTGCTGTTTTTAATCTCAATTTCAGAGCCATCGGTAGTAATCGCCCTTGTACGATGTTTGCTATCTTTAACCATTCCAAAAACAGGAATATTTAAATTAAATTTTTTGATAATTTCTTTTGCGGCAGATGTGTGATTTTGCCCACCGTCTATAAGTATAAGGTCCGGCAAAGCAGAAAACGCCTCATCTTCTTTATTTTGATAGTAATTTTCAAATCTACGCGACAACATTTCCTTCATTGAACCATAATCATCTTGGCCATAAACACTTTGGATTTTAAATTTTCGATACGCTTGTTTAAAAGGTTTGGCATTTTTAAAAACAACCATTGCCCCAACGTTATTTGAATTTCTTAAATTTGAAATATCGTAGGCATCAATATAACTAGGAGTTTTATTTAAGGAAAGAATAGTTTTTATATCTTCTAAAATATCCTCTTGCCTAGTTTTATACTCTTTACTACGCAACAAATATTCATATGCGTT
>JAFRKM010000071.1 GCA_017431755.1 Clostridia bacterium | reverse complement strand
CGAGTTGCAAGATTACGAAATGGCGATTAAATTATTTAATGATATTGGCGTAAAGCCGTATGTGATAATTGTTTCCACAAATGGGTACTATTATGATTACTCAGGCCTTACCCGTGAAAAGCGCTTGGAATTATATGATGAGCTTGTAAATCGTGCTGAAAAGTATAATCTTGATTATCTAGATTTGAGAGATTATGAATATACTCCTTATTTCTATAAAGATGTTATGCATTTGGGGTGGAAAGGATGGCTTTATTTGAATGAAAAATTTGCAGAATATTTTTCTTAAAATAGCAGGTAGCTATATTTTTAAAATTATAATTTTAACTCTTGCAAGTTTAATGGTTTTTTGGGCGCTTTTAGAAAGCCAGAGTGATAAAATTTCTTTTGTTTATAATAATTTTTAAAAGTATAGAATACACCTTCCGTAGTTAATAACTATGGAGGGTGTATTTTTTGTAAGATAAAATAGTTTTTTAGGCAATTTTAGTTTTTAAATTATAACAGAAAAATGCACTCTAAAAGATGTTAATTTCTTAGAGCGCTATAAAATTTAATTATTGATTGTCTACCATGTTCATATGTTCAATTAATTTAAGAACTTTACAGCTGTAAGCCCATTCGTTGTCATACCAAGCCACAAGTTTTACAAAGTGGTCGTTTAGCATAATTCCGGCTTTTTCATCAAATACACACGTGTTGGAATTGCCGCAAAAATCGCTTGAAACTGTGAGCTCATCTGTGTAGCCGATTATATCTTTCATTTCGTTTTCACAGGCACGTTTTATTTCTTGGCAAATATCTTCGTAAGAAGCTGATTTTTCTAATCTGCAAGTTAAATCTACAACAGATACGTTTATTACTGGTACTCTAAATGACATTCCGGTGAGTTTACCTTTGAGTTCTGGAATTACAAGGCCGCAAGCTTTGGCTGCGCCTGTTGAAGAGGGAATTATATTCGCGCTAGCAGCTCTACCTCCACGCCAATCTTTGGCGGACAATCCGTCAACTGTGTTTTGTGTGCTTGTTGTTGCGTGGACAGTAGTCATTAGTCCTTCGATGATTCCAAACTTGTCATTTACTACTTTTGCAAGTGGTGCCAAGCAGTTTGTTGTGCAAGATGCGTTAGAAACTATTCTCATTGAAGGGTCATATTTATCTAAATTTACTCCGCAGACAAATGTTGGAGTGATGTTATCTTTCGCCGGTGCAGAAATTACTACTTTTTTTGCACCGCCTTTTAGATGCATGGAAGCTTTTTCTGATGTGCAAAAAACACCTGTGGATTCTACTACATATTCAGCGTTTACGGTGCTCCACGGAATATTAGACGGGTCTTTTTCGGCAAACACATTGATTTCTTTATCGTCAATATATAAAATCCCATTTTCGCCTTTAATTTTGTGGTTACATTTGCCGTGTGCAGTGTCATATTTCAACATATAGGCCATGTAATCAGATGTTATAAACGGGTCATTAATACCTACTACTTTGTATTTTTCGGGATGTTCCAGGGAGGCTCTAAAGACCATTCTTCCTATTCTTCCAAATCCATTAATTCCTATGTTTATAGGCATAATATAGCAGCTCCTTTTAGAATATATTTTATAAATTTTTTAAAGTGTTACTGATTTTATAACAGGGTCATTACTTTTATCGTACTGAATATATGCATCAATTAATGTGAATAAAATATATGCAGCTAGAAATAATTGTAAGATAGATGTGGCTACCGGGGCGCTGTTTGATGTTTTTGCAACTGAATAATTAAGTTTTATTTCTAGTAGGCGATAACATCCATTTATTGAAGCGAGTATTATTGCCGGAATTCCAAAAACAAACATTATTTTTATTATATTTATATTTGATGATGTTGAAAACACCTGAGTATTATAAAGTAAAAATAGAGAAACAAATGCAGCCGCAACAACCTCGTATGGATTTACGTGGTTTGTGTATATAGACATGAATATAAGTAAATAAAGTCCGTACCAAAGGATAGGGCAATAAAGGAAAAATGGTGCTTTATTTATAATATTTTTACCTGTAAAAAATGTTATTGCAAGCAGAATAAAAGTTATGCAAGAAAGTGCCGATAGAAACGACATTAAAAGCGGCTGCCAAGCAAAGTCGTATTTTGATGTATCGTTCCAATATGTGGGTATGCATATAAAAAATTGGATAAATACCGGAATGCTGATAATACCCAGAAAATAGTTCTTTTTTACGTCTATATTTTTTTTGTTAAGTTTAATAAATGAAGTAAAAATAATAAAGAATGCTAAAATAACTACCACTGAAACATCGAATATAATCGAGTTTATAATGTCGATATTTTTAATCATTCCGTAAATTTTTGTAGGTACCACCGTTAACATAATTAAGCTAAACATTAACCATAAGTTTTTAAAGTTCATTTTTTTGCCTCCGAATTTTTAAAAATTTTATTTTCTTAAATATATGATACACCAAAAAGACATATTTTTGAAGCCCTGTCCATATATTTTTTTATAAAGTTTTTTTCTTACAGTTGATAGTTTATACAAAATTGGCGCCAAAGTCAATGTGATAAATTGTTTGTTAAGGAAGCTAAAACTTTAAATTAGTAAAACACAAAGGAGCTTAAAATGAGTGACTTTTTAAAAAAATTAAGGAAGAAAATTATTTTTTGGGGAATTGTTTTTTTGTCTATGATTTTAATTCCAGTTTTATCGGTTTGCAAAAGTGGTGAAAAAACCGCATCAGCTTTTAATGTGGATACACAATTAGAAAAAGCTGATAATACTTTTGAAAAAAAGGAGAAAGATGGGGATTATTTTAAAGTTTTGGATGAATCTTCGGGAGAAATTTTAAAAATACCCGACAAAGAGTTTTTAATTGGTGTGGTGGCGTCGGAAATGCCTGCGGCGTTTGAAGACGAAGCGCTTAAGGCGCAAGCGGTTGCGTCGTATACATATTTTTGCAGAGCTAGAAATAAAAATAGTGGCAAAAAAGAGTATGATTTTACGGTAAATACAAAAAAGCAAGAAAATTATATAACAAAAGAGCAGATGGAAAACAAGTGGAACAGCAATTTTGAAAAATATTATAGTAAAATAGAAAATATAGTAAACAGTGTATTTGGAGAAGTAATAGAATATGACGGTGAAGCGATTTTGGCGGTGTATCATGCAATGTCATCGGGGAAAACAGAAAAATCTGAAGATGTTTTTGGGGGTGATTTAAAATATCTTCAAAGTGTTGAAAGTCCAGGGGATAAATTAGCACCAGGGTACGAATCCACGGTGGAAGTAAACGTGGAAAACTTTAAAAATAATTTAAATAGTATAAATAAAAACTGCAAATTTGAAGCTGAGCCTGATTCATGGGTGAAAAATATAGCCAGAACTGATGCCGGAATGGTAAAAATTATTAATATTTGTGGGATTGATTTTAAGGGATTAGATATTAGGAAGGCGTTTTGTTTACGATCGGCTGATTTTGATATTAGTTATAATAACGATACTGGTAAGTTTATTTTTAATGTAAGAGGTTATGGGCACGGCGTTGGAATGAGCCAGCAAGGAGCACGGTATATGGCAAAAAACGGTAGTACATATAAACAAATTTTAAACTGGTATTATCCAGGAACAGAAATTATAAAATTAAAATAAAATTTATTGCTTTAAAATGTACACCATGATATAATTTTTTTGGGTGAAAATAATGTGGTTTTTAAAAAATGATATTACATTTGAATATTTATTAGCTGGAATATTTGCAATTATATCTATAATTTTTGTAGTGTTTCCAATTAAACAGTATGTTTATGCGTTAACTGCCGATAAACTTGGCGATGATATGCCAAGGCTTATGGGTAAACTTACGCTAAATCCGATTGTTCATTTTGATTTGTTGGGTGCTGTGATTTTTATGCTGTTTGGTATGGGTTGGCCCAAAGGTGTACTTATTAATTATTCTAATTTAAAAAACAAACGCAGAGATTTATTTTTAATTGGTATAACTTCGCCTTTGGTACATTTAGCTTTTGCAATTTTTTGTGCTGTGATTTTTAAAATTTTAAGGTTTGTTTTGCCTATTGAGTCTCAAAGCATATTGTTTTTGTTTGTGTCTTTGTTTATATATTTTAATGTTATGTTTACGGTGTATGAATTTCTTCCTATTGAGCCTTTCAAAGGTTTTTATATTTTTCAGTCAATAATGTCTGAAAGAGTGTTTAGCTGGTATGCTAAAAATTATCGAATGATTTCTTTAGGCTTTTGCGTTCTTTTGCTTTTTGGATTTTTTAATGGTATTTTGCAGTTTTTACAAGGAATTATATATTATTTGATAATTATACCGTTTATGATGTAAAATTCAAGTATAATTTATTATGACATGTAAAAGCTATTTTTAGTTATAATTTTAAGTTTTGAAGGTGCAGATGATGAATTGGTTTTGGATATTTACAAGCGCTTTTATACTAATACTTTTAATTATATTGTTTGTGCCGCTTAATGCTTTTATTGAATATAACGAAAAGTTGTTTATAAAAATAAAAGTTGGGTTTTTAAGTTTTAAAATTGGTTCCAAAAAAAGAAAAAATGACAAAAAAAGTAAAGGAGGTAATACGTCTCGCGGTAAAATCAAAGGAATTTTTAAAAACAAAAATAAAGTTGAGTCCGCAAAGGCGTTAAAAAATCTTTTTATTGCTGCTGGAAAAACAGTTCGGTATCTTTTTAGAAAAACATCAGTAAGAACATTTTATTTAAGTGTAAAGGTTGGTGCGCTAGACGCAGCTGATGCCGCAATTAAATATGGACAAGTTTCTTCAGCGGTGTATCCACTTTGTTCTGTGATTAATTCATTTGCAAGTCCAAAAAGCTATAAAGTTATGGTGCTACCTGATTTTATGAGCGAAAAGATAAATATTATTTTTAAAACAAATATGAAAGCAAATTTAATAGGCATGATTTTAGTGATGATAAAATTTATAAAAAGTTATAAAATAGAAAGTAAAAAGTAAAGGTGGTAAAAATTATGAGCAACAAAATTGAAGGAATGATGAACTGTTCTGTAGATAAAATGAAGGAGATAATAAACGCAGATACCATAATTGGTAAATCTATTACAACTCCTGATGGAACCATGGTGATACCTGTTTCAAAGGTAACTTATGGATTTGCTTCGGGCGGATCTGATTTTGCGTCTTCTAACTGTAAGGATAAAGAAATGTTTGGCGGCGGAAATGGCGTGGGCGTTAGCATAATACCTGTGGCTTTTTTGGTTATTTCAGGGTCTGACGTAAAATTAATGCAAATAGAGTCATTTACCGGAGCGCTGGATAGAATTATATCAATGACGCCGGATGTGGTGGATAAAATCAGCGCTATGATCAAAAAGAGAAAAGAAGAAAAGCAAAGCAGCAAAAAAGAAAAAGACTAAAAAATAATTTAATGGTTTCGCTAGAGACTTTTTTACTTTTGTAAAACGATAAATTTGTACAAGATTAATAAAATTTTTATTTGCATGGTTAGTAGGAGTGTTGTAGAATATAGGTGCAAACGAAATTTTTATTGAAAGGGTGAGTTTTATGAAAGGAATATTAACTAGAGATGATATCAAACCATTATTAAAGTGGGCAACGAGTAGCACAAAAAAGTTGGTCTATGCTGGAATTGACAGGGATTGTAAGAACTTCCCACAGCTTTTGTTTGACTATAATTATTTCGGAACGCTTGATTGTAGTATGGCGGCTATAATTTTATCGGTTTTCGTATGGTGTAATAAAGGTGGCAACATACTTCAAACCGCACTAGATTATACGGACCCAGTTCAGCAATTTGGAAAAGAGGCACTCACGAAAGGAACGGACTCGCACAAATTACTTGAGTATTTAGAAGCAGGCGATGGTAAAAACGTAAAAAATTATATGGATCCCTTTTGCAAAATGCTGGAGACCTTAATGGTAAACGTAGGATTCAGTGAGTATGTAAATCCCTTCAAAAAAGAGGAGGTTTTTACTACTCATGCACAGGTACACGACAGGAGGGTCAAGCATATTAAAAAAGTTATAGAGGCGTTTAAAAAACAAGCCGGGAAAATAACTCCTTGGCGAGGTGACAGGCAACAAAGAATTTCGGGTGTATTAGATAAATTTTGGGATAGAAAGAAATCAAACACTAAAAACAAAGAAAAATAAAAATTTTAAAGCTCCTTTCTTGTAGGGGCTTTTTTATGCATTAAATTAATTGACTATACTTGTTTAAAATGGTAATATTCAAAATAAAAAAGGAAAAATTGTATGAATAAAAAAATAATATTAATGCACATAGGAATTATAATTGTTATTGGACTTTTAATATTTTTGAAGTTTCCTTGTCCGTTTAAGTGTTTTGTTGGGTATCCTTGCCCCGCGTGTGGGACCCTGCATGCTTTAAATGCACTTTTGAATTTAGATTTTAAATCATACTGTGAGTACAATTGGATGGCGATTCCACTTGTTACTGGTGTGTGGATGGGAATTCATAAAAATTGTATATTTAACAAGAGCAGAATTGTTGATTTTTTGTTAATCACCATTCCAACTATGTTAATTTTTAAATATATTTTGGATATTTATTTGACTTTTTTGTGCGTATAGCACATAATTAATTTGTCAAAATTTTTTGGAGGTGCATATTATGGATCAGCAAAAAGTAGATTTATTTTTGACTACCAATCGCAAATTTTTCCCAAGCGAAAAAATTAATATTATTCGCAGTAAGCTTATTGAAGCGGACGATACTAAAGAAATGGTCATTCAAAGTTTGGATTATCAAGACCCTACAATAATGCGTCTTATATCATTATTTTTAGGTGGGTTTGCTGTAGACAGATTTATGTTGGGACAAATTGGTCTTGGTTTGTTAAAATTGTTTACCGGTGGTGGATGTGGAATATGGATTATTGTGGATTGGATTATCATTATGCAGTTAACAAAAGATCATAATTACGATTTATTAATGTCATCTATGTAGTACATATATAGCTGCCATATGTTGGTAGCTATATTTTTTGTTAAAATCCTTTGCGTTTTGCAAAGGGCTTTTTTATTTTATAATATAAGAAGTTGACAAATAGTTAATTTTATGTTATAATATTATTATCAAACTTGGTTTAAACCCAAATAATATTTGAAAGGAAGTTTTTGTGTTGAAATCAAAAATTTTAGTTAGTGCTATTTCGGCATTAATTACTTTAAGTTCTATTTTTGTCGTTCCAGCAACTTATGCTGTTAAAGTAAGCACAGAGATACACCAAACGAATGATTTGCCTAAAGTTTTAAAAAATTACAAAAATTTTCATGATGAAATTTATAATCAGAAAAAAGATTCCGAGAAATATACAGATGAGGAAATTCGGGTTATAGAGAATTTTTTACGAAAAGCAGTTGATGAAAGTGATTTTTCAATAGCTGTATCTGTTGATCTTATTGATTCAATAATTGAAAATGATAAGTTTCAATCGGTAGTAGAACGCTGTTGGGATTTTATTAAAGAAGATAGTGAGTATGATGAAACATGTTTAACTAGAAGATTTGCTCCACAGGAGTTTTTTAATGTTAATGTAAAAAATTTAGTTAAAAGTGATTATGTAAAATATGGATATTGATCATGCAATGATAAGCGGCAGGATTTTTTAGATTCGAATCAATTGT
>JAFRKM010000070.1 GCA_017431755.1 Clostridia bacterium | reverse complement strand
TCATTTCATCCATATATGGCAATAATTTAGGGCTTTGGGCAATAATAGTTGCATCTATATTTTCTATTTTATAATTTTTCTCTTTAAGAAGCTCACAAATATGCTCCAAAAGCTTCAAACTACTTACATTTTTATACTTTAAATCTGTATCCGGAAAATACTTACCAATATCTCCAAGGCCAGCAGCTCCTAAAAGCGCATCCATAATAGCATGAAGTAAAACATCTGCATCAGAATGACCCAGCAAACCCAATTTATATGGCACTTCTACGCCGCCTAAAATTAATTTTCGGTTTTCAATTAATTTATGCACATCATATCCATGACCAATTCTCATAAAGCACCTACTTTACACCAAAAAGATTTTTAGCATTTTGTTTTGTAATTTCAAAAACTTCATTTAATTCAATATTTTTTATCTCTGAAATTTTTTCTGCGGTATATTTTATATAAGATGAATCGCATCTTTTACCCCTCAACGGCACAGGAGACATATACGGAGCTTCAGTTTCCAGCACAATATTTTCAAGCGAAATATTTTCTACTACATAAACTGCATTTTTTGCGTTTTTAAATGTAACAACTCCGCCAACACCAATATACATCCCCATTTTTATTACTTCTTTTGCCATTTCTAAGCTGCCTGAAAAACAATGAACCACACCTTTAGGTTTATACTTTTTTAGTATTTCTAAAGTATCACCATGAGCTTCTCTATCATGAACAATAACCGGTAAATCATGTTTTATAGCCAATTTAACCTGGCTTTCAAATAAATCTTTTTGCTGCTGTTTATTCTCTTTAGTATAGTGATAATCCAGGCCTATTTCGCCTAATCCAACAATTTTTTTACTGCTTAAAATTAATTTTTCAAGCTGAAAAATATAATCATTTGGAATATTTGAAATGTTTTCCGGATGAATACCTACAGCAGCATAAATATAAGGATAATCTTCTGAAAGATTTATTGATTTTTTGGAGGATTTTATATCCGCACCGGCATTTATCACAGCATAAATATTATCATTTGGGAGCAAGCTAAGTTTTTCTTCTCGGTCCACATCAAACGCAAAGTCATCATAATGAGCGTGCGTATCAAATATCAAACCCATATTTTTCTCCTTTAACTAAGTTTACTTCCGGGAGCTATACCATCAACAAATATGACCTTAACCCCACCATCAGGGCATGTGGCTGCAAGTATCATACCATTGCTTTCCACCCCACAAAGTTTTACAGGTTTTAAATTGGAAACCAAAATTACACTTTTACCCACCAACTCTTCAGGAGAGTAATACTGCGAAATTCCGGAAACAACAGTTCTTTCCCCACAACCATCATCAACCAAAAGTTTAAGGAGTTTTTTGGATTTTTTAACTGCCTCACACTGTTTTATTTTTGCAACTATAAGTTTCACTTTGGCAAAATCTTCTATGTCAATTAGACTTACCACATTTTCATTTTTAGGTTCACTTTTTTTAACAGTATAAAGATTATTAAGAGCTTCTATTTCTTTTTCTACATCTATTCTCGGGAATAATACCTCGCCCTTTTTTACTTTAATATTTTTCGGAAGTTCACCCCATTTGGAAACCGCATCCCATGTACAAACATCTTTTGGTGCACCAATTTGCTGCCAAATCTTTTCTGATGTACTTGGCATTACAGGGTAAATAAGCACAGAAACTATTCTTAAAACTTCGCAAAGATTATAAAGCACTGCTGCTAATCTGCTGCGTTTTTTCTCATCTTTTCCAAGCTGCCAAGGCATTGTTTCATCTATATATTTATTGCATTTTGAAATAAGTAACCAAACTTCTCCCAATGCACCCGAAAAATTATACTTATCCATTAATTCTTCGTATTTCTTAGTAACTTTCATAGCAATAAGTGCTAGCTCGTTATCAATATTTCCTAGTTTATGCTCAACTGGCAATGTGCCGCCGAAATATTTTTCAATCATCGCTACGCTACGAGATAAAAGATTCCCCAAATCATTAGCCAAATCAAAATTAATCCTTTTTATAAGCGCCTCGTTTGTAAAAAGCCCGTCAGAGCCAAATGAAAATTCTCTCATTAAAAAGTATCTTAAAGCATCAACACCGTAACGTTCCGACAAAACAACAGGATCAATCACATTTCCTTTTGATTTAGCCATTCTGCTTCCGTCACCAAAAAGAATCCAGCCATGGCCATAAACTTGCTCAGGAAGCGGCAATCCGAGAGCCATGAGAATCGCCGGCCAAATAATAACATGGAATCTAACAATTTCTTTGCCTACAAAATGAATATTTGCCGGCCAATACTTTTTGTAATTGCTATCATCTTTCGAGCCATAACCTTGAGAAGTAATATAATTTGTCAAAGCATCTAACCATACGTAAACAACATGATTTTTATCAAAATCAACGGGTATGCCCCATTTAAAACTTGTTCTGCTAACGCATAAATCGTCAAGACCATCTTTTATAAACTGGACCATCTCGTTTTTTCTGCCTTCTGGGCAAATAAATCTTGGGTGCTTTTTATAATAATCCAGCAATTTATCACCATACTTTGAAAGTTTAAAGAAATATGCTTCTTCTTCCGCCCAATTAACTTCTCTACCACAGTCAGGGCAATTGCCGTCTTTTAACTGTGTATCAGTAAAAAATGCTTCACATGGCGTGCAGTACCAACCTTTATATGTACCTTTATATATTTCGCCTTTTTCATATAAATCATTAAAAATTTTTTTAACTGCTTTTTCGTGTGATTTATCCGTAGTTCTTATAAATTTATCGTATGAAATATTTAGCAGACTCCACAAAGATTTATATTTTTCTACTATTTCGTCAACATACTTTTTTGGAGTTTTATTTTCATTTTTTGCTTTCTCTTCAATTTTTTGGCCATGCTCATCTGTTCCGGTTGTAAACATAACATCATAGCCTTGAAGGCGTTTAAACCTTGCAACAACGTCTGCCACAATGGTGGTATAGCTTGTACCAAGGTGCGGTATACCTGAAGGATAATATATCGGCGTAGTAACATAAAATTTTTTGTTTTCATCCATAGTTAAAATCCCCTTTTTCGTTTTTATAATATTTTCATTATAGCATATTAAATTTAAAATGGCTACAATTTAAAGCTAGTAAAAAACCATGATTTATGAAATTTTCCATATTTTTATAGTATAAATAAACTTCGAGGAGTAAACAATACAAACATGGGAGGTGAAAAAAATGGCAGACAACAAAAACCAAACAAATCAAACTAATACAAAAAATTCAACAAGTAGCAAAAATTCCACAAACTACAAAGACACAACCAACTCTTCTGGTCACAACCAGCACAACAGCCACGAAAACAGAAGTAAAAACTGCAAATAATAATTAAAAACTTAAAAATGCCTTTTTGCGAAAATTTAATTTGCAAAAAGGCATAAATATTTTATAAAAATTTCACACCGTGGGAAATAAAATTACATAAAAAAGTTTCTGGGTATATTTTTTTTATATTTTCAAAGCAATCCATTGCTTTACTTTCATCTTTAAAAATGCCGTAAACACTTGGGCCACTACCGCTCATAAGAGATCCCACGCTACCATTTTCTTTTAAAATTTTTTTTATTTTTTCAGTTTCTTTAGAATCTATAACTCTTTCAAATCGGTTGAATAAATTCTTACCTATTTCCTCTATATTACCTGATTTTAGACTACTTTCCAATTTACTTACATCAAAAAAATCTAAAGTTTTAATGCTGTCTATTTTTTCATAAGCGAACGCCGTAGAAACTGAAATATCCGGCTTAACAATTACAACATAAAGATTTGCTCGATTTTCTATTTTGTAAAGATCCGTCCCAATACCTTTTGCTCTAGCCGTACCACCAACAATACAAAACGGAATATCAGCGCCTACCTTTCCGCCAATTTTGCAAAGCTCTATTTCTGAAAGCCCAGTTTTAAAAAT
>JAFRKM010000069.1 GCA_017431755.1 Clostridia bacterium | reverse complement strand
CAAGGCGGCAATGAAAACCAAGGCGGCAATGAAAACCAAGGCGGCAATGAAAACCAAGGTGCCAATGAAAACCAAGGCGGCAACGAAAACCAAGGCGGCAATGAAAACCAAGGTGCCAATGAAAACCAACAGGTTTTTGATGGCAAAGTGTATTTTATGTGGTTAAATGATAGCGGGAATTTATGTTATCATAAGTTTTCTAACTTTACCGGACTAAACGAACAAGGTGAATATGATATTAATTATGTTCATGTTAATAGTTTAACCGATGAAAGTGGTAATGGATTTAATTATACATTCGGTAGACAGCCGGCAAACTGGACTCTTGCTAGAGATGTGGAAGAAAATGGTGTTATAAAAGCAAATCTGACAAAAGAAGATGTTTTTGGAAATGGATCAGATGATATGGGGTGTCAATTAAATCCATGTGGAGCAGAAAACGGATCAAACTCTATATGTACTAATGGAGATAGAATTTTTAGAGCAACAATATATAGAGATGAATACGAAGCAATTCAGTTTGATACAACAGATAGCTATATACAATATTTCCCTGATTTTTGGGACCCAACATTCTTTTCGTCAATAATTGATATTTCTGGTACAACTCCTAAAAAGCCAGCTGTTTTTAGAACATATTTACTAAATATTTGGGCTGCTTTTAAAGCCGGAATATATTCGTTGTCCCCAATAAAAAGCGTAGAAGCTTTAAATGTTGATTCAGATGTTATTTATATTGATAGTAGTGAGATTAGTCAAGAATTGAATTATTACATTACATATAATGATACAAATTATTATGATCATGTTGTATTTAAGATTACAACAGAAAATGGAAATGAATACTACGTTAGAATAGAACGTGTATCATTTAATATAATGTCTGAAGGACAAGGAAATAATAAAAAAGTTATAGCAAGTTTATATTATCCAACGGACTTAAGTTACGAAGATTATGATGTCGTTGTAACTAAAGTTAAAAAAGATGGTTCGCAAGAAATAACCATAGTGGACCCAGTTGATATGTTTGATCCATTTACTGGTAGTGGAGAAATGGTTAATAGGGATAGTCACGGTGGAAAAGAGTTGAAAAAGAGTTTATACTCAGTAGATGTAGATAATGATGTTGATGGTATGTACTTTACTGTTGTGCAAAAAGGTGCACTAAATTGTGAAAATGAAGTTTACGACGGAACATTCAGTGGATCCGGAAGAGGTATATACTATGATTTAAATAATAGACAAATGAAATATGATGACTAAAGGAGGGAATGATAAATTATGAAAAAAAGATTAAATATATTGTTTAGATTAGTTATTTCGTTTTTAATTATGGTTAGTCCTATAGTTGTGTTTGCGGCTAATGACGATGAACCTATGATAACTGTGGAAGCATCGCAAAGTAACGGGAATGTTTATATTCATGGTACGGCTATTGATCGTAGTGAAGAAGATTTTACATTGGCAGTTGCTATAGTTGTTTACAAGGAAAACGGAACTGATTTAGCGGGAATGAAAACTGTACAAACAAAAGTTATTGGTGAACTACCACCACGTGGTATCGATCAGATTGTTTGTAAAATACGTGAATATTCAACAACAATGGCACTTTCACCCGGGACTTACGTAATAAAAGCTGCAGATTATCGCGGAGGACCTTTTGCTAAGACAAAAATTACTGTGGCTCCAGAACCTGATGAAGAAGAAACAACACCTGAAGAAGAAACAACACCTGAAGAGAAGACAACACCTGAAGAGGAAACAACACCTGAAGAGAAGACAACACCTGAAGAGAAAACAACACCTGAAGAGGCTGAGACTTCTCAGAAGGAAAAAACCACTTCATCTAAAAACCCAATGACATCAGATAGTATAATGAAAGTAATTACAATTTTTGTTATTGCAGGCCTTGGATTATTTGCTTTGATTATAATTAATACAAAAATGCAAAAAGATAAAGCAATAAAATAAAAGATAACGAAGGGCTGGCGAGTATTTGTTGGCCCTTTTAATAATTTTAGAAAGGACAATATTTGAAATGGACGGTAAACATTATGGCGAAAATAAAACACAAAAAAAAAGAGGAGTAGTAAAAAAAATATTTGTTTTTTTACTTTTTATTGTTTTTATTTCTGCAATGATATTTTCCGGAATAAAAATATTTAACTGGCTAAAAGATAATAAAAATAGTGAAAATGTAACAAAAGATACAAAAAGTGCGGTGTCTACTGATGAAAATAATAAATACAAAGTTGATTTTAAAAGCTTAAAAGAAAAAAACCCAGATACAATAGCTTGGCTAAAAGTTAATGGTACAAATATAGAATATCCGGTTGTTAAGGCTAATGATAACGAATTTTATATGACTCATAGTTTTGATAAAAGCAAAAATAAAGCCGGATGGATATTTATGGATTATAAAAATAAATTAGATGGTAATAATGAAAACATGGTTATATATGGTCATAATCGTAAAGATGGAAGTATGTTTGGAACATTAAAAAAGGTTCTTACAAACGATTGGCTAGATAACGAAAACAACTTTTCTATCTCATTTATAACAGAAAGCGAAAGAGCTAAATATCAAGTTTTTTCAGTTTATAAAATAGAAATAGAAGACTACTATATTACAACGAGATTTGAAACGGATGAAAAATTTGAAGAATTTGTAAATAAAATAAAATCAAGAAGTGTAAAAGATTTTGGTATAACACCTAGGGCTGGGGATAATATTTTAACGCTTTCAACTTGTGCAAATAATAATAAATACAGAGTGGTTCTACATGCTAAAAAAATAAATCAGTACTAAAAAACAATTCAAAGTTTTATTTAGTTAATTTTTTATTTAAGAAAGGATGATACTTATGAGTAAAAACGAGAAACTTATGAAAGACAACCTAAGCGAAGAAGATGTAAATAAGGTTTCAGGTGGAAAGATTTTTGAGGTTAAGTGTTCAGGGTGCGGTAAAAAAATACACTATGCTGATCATAGATGGGGAGAGATACCTTATGGGTCCGCCACTTTGTGTAAGGGGTATTTTTGTAATGAATGTGTTGAAAAGTTTCGTGCAGGGGAAATAAAGAATAAAGATCTTTTGGATAAGTTTAATCAACTTGATGATAGAGGAGATTCAGACCGTTATAAACATTATTAGTAAAATTGTTAAAAATATATTTATGATATATTTAAATAAAAAACTGCAGACTTGTTAAAAATCTGCAGTTTTTTTATGTAAAAAAATACTGTTTTGTTGTTATTTTAGCAATAAGTCTTGATAGTTATCTGAAAAAATAATAAAATAGATGTTGTATATATTTACAGGATTTTGAGGTGATTTTTAATGTCAGGACATTCCAAATGGAACAACATAAAAAGAAAAAAAGAAAAAACAGATGCTCAGAGGGCAAAGATATTTACCAAAGTTGGTCGTGAATTGGCCGTGGCGGTTAAAGAAGGTGGTGCTGATCCTACTGTTAACTATAAACTGCGTGATTGCATCGCAAAAGCTAAAGCAAGCAACGTTCCGAACGACAACATAGAGAGAATAATTAAAAAAGCTGCCGGTGGAGACGGAGATAATTACGAAAATATAACGTACGAGGGATATGGCCCATCAGGTGTGGCAATAATAGTAGAAACGCTGACTGATAATCGCAATAGAACGGCGGGTAATTTAAGGCATTATTTCAGCAAGCATGGTGGAAATTTAGGTTCCAGCGGTTGTGTATCGTTTATGTTCGCAAAAAAGGGCATAATAGTAATAGATTCTGAAGAAATAGATGCTTCTAAACTGGAAGAAGATGTAATTGAATCGGGTGCCACAGATTTTGCAGAAGATGATGGATGTTTTGTTATTTATACTGAAAAAGAAGACTATGAATCAGTTTGTGAGTATTTAAAAAATAAAGGTTATAATTTTCTTTCTTCCGAAATTGGTATGTTGACGGATAATTATGTTTCTCTTTCTGTTGACGAAGCGGAGAAAGTAAGTAATTTAGTTGAGGTTT
>JAFRKM010000011.1 GCA_017431755.1 Clostridia bacterium | reverse complement strand
TCAGCTTTATACACAATTGTGCATGTTCTTTTAAAATTAAATCTAAATCTTATTCAGTTAATGTAGCTTCCAATTTACTGTCAAACATAACGGGTTCCATTGAAATTTCATTAAATCCTAAATTATAAATATGCATCACATCATCTGAAAAATTTAAATTTTCTTTTGTATATGTACCGCGGACGTAGTAACTTTTATCTCCTCGTAAATCTACAAGCTTTTTAAATTTCGGCAACACCGCATCATATGTACCTGTTTCCGCTTTAGTCACACGAAATTTATCGTTAATTTCTTTTCTGCCATCAAGCGAAAGCACTACATCGTACATTTCTTTGTTTATAAATTTAATTTTTTCATCATCAAGCAACAGGCCGTTAGTAGTTATTGTGAATCTAAAATTTTTATTATGAATTTTTTCTAATCCTCGAGCATATTTAACGGTTTCTACAAAAACATCCAAATTTAAAAGCGGTACCCCACCAAAAAAATCCATTTCCAGATTTTTTATATTCCAAGAATTTTTAATTATAAAGTCAACAGCTTTTTTTGCGGTTTCAAGCGGCATAAGTTCTCTTCCACAGCCAAAATCCCCTTTACTTGCAAAACAGTATTTACATGCCATGTTACAATCATGCGCAACATTTAAACAAACCGCCTTTATAGGTGAACTCAGTTTTTCAGGAGTAGCTAAATCTTCGTAAATATCTGGTGAAAATAACTTCCCTTTATTTTTTAATTCTAAAATTTCGCTGTATGTTTCTTTTATGTCTTCTTTGGAATATTTATTTTCCAGCTTTTTTATAACATAGTTTTCGGTGTAATCAAAAAAATCACCATTCATATACTCCAGCGCATCATAAAAAATATCATCTACCATATGCACAGCACCGCTATTAGTATCTACCACAAAGTTATAATCTTCAAATTTAAATTTATGTATCATTTTTATCCTCTTTAGTAACTTTTCTTACTTTATTCATTTAAACAAAATTAAATCTTTTGACCTAAGTCAAAAGACTTGTTTTTTAGTATTAATATTTTCTACTTTTCACATTTTTGGTTGCTGACCGTGTTATCCACTTTAGAAGCCGTTTGACAAGATGCTTGACATTCTCCGCAACCGCCGCCTACCGCACTTTTTTTAAGGTCAGACTTATTAATTGTTTTAACGTGTTTCATAAAAACTCTCCTTACATATTTTATTTGCTCTTACATCATAACACAAAACAATATTTTTTTAAATACCCCAAAAGTAATATAAGGTTGTTTTCAAGTATATATTTTACTTAAAAGGTATATATTAAAAAAATTAAAATGTTAAATATTTAAGGAGCGGATAAAATGGACTGGCACACTTTGAGTACTGAAAAAGTACTGGAAAAATTAAATGTAAATCCAAAAAAAGGTTTAAATAACGATGAGGTTAAAAAGAGACAACTAATTTACGGAAAAAATGCTCTACCGGAAGAAAAACGAAAAAGCTTTGGTGCTAAATTAATGGAGCAAATTTCGGATTTCATGGTAATAATCTTAATATCTGCAGCGGGGATTTCGTTTTTTACTTCTTTTTTAAGTGGCAAATCAGATTACATAGATACAATTATAATACTAGCAATAGTAATAATAAACTCAACCATAGGCATTCTGCAAGAAACAAAAGCCGAAAAAGAAATAGATTCCTTAAAACATTTGTCTACCTCCTTAACAAAAGTAATAAGAAATTCAGAAGTTAAAAAAATCCCCACAGAAGACATCGTACCTGGAGATATACTCAGCCTTTCCACGGGAAATATAGTGTGCGCAGACGCAAGAATAATTAAATCCTCCAACTTAGCAGTAGAAGAATCCGCAATAACCGGTGAATCTTTTGCCACCGAAAAAAACGAGTCAAAAATTTACGATTTAAACACTCCCCTTGCTGACAGAAAAAACATGCTTTACACAGGTAGTATAATCGACCGTGGCAGAGCACTCGCCGTAGCCGTAGAAACAGGAGCAAAAACCGAAACGGGAAAAGTACAGGCGTTTGTTAACAGCGGGAAACCAAAACAAACGCCGCTACAAATAAAACTCTCTCACACAAGCAAAATTATCGGTATAATTATAATGATTATAAGCATAATTGTTTTTTTCTTAGGCGCCATGCAAAAAGTAAACTTAATGGAAATGTTTATGATATCCATAAGTTTAGCCGTAGCAGCTATTCCGGAAGGCTTACCCGCGGTTGTTACAATAGTATTAGCAAATGGTGTTAGAAGAATGGCAAAAAATAATACTATCGTAAGAAAACTACCCGCTGTAGAAACTCTTGGACACGCAACAGTTATATGCTCTGACAAAACCGGAACACTCACCATGAACAAAATGCTAGTAACAGAAATTCGCAGCACTTTTAATAAAGAAAATCTAAACAGTCATTTTGCCAAAAAAATCCTAAAACTTGGTGTGCTTTGCAACAATTCCTCACCTACCCGCAACCACGGTGAAATTTCCGCTCAAGGCGAGCCAACTGAAAACGCTCTTTTAATTGCAGGAGAAAAATCGGGGATACACAAAAAAGATTTAGAAAAAATATTTCCCAGAATAAGCGAAATACCTTTTGATTCCAAAAGAAAAATGATGACAACACTTCATAAAACATCTGAAAATAACATTAAAATCATCTCCAAAGGGGCTCCTGATATTATTTTAGAAAAATGCTCCTATTACATTGAAAACGAAAAAATTAAACCTTTAAGTCAAAAAATAATTCAAAAAATAAATTTTCAAATTGATGATATGGCTTCTAAATCACTGCGAACTTTAGCTTTTGCTTTTAAAAACGAAAAAAATGCACCTGAAAATTCAAAAATAGAAAAAAATTTAATTTTTTGTGGTGTAATCGGAATAATAGATCCTCCACGCCCTGAAGCAAACTACGCGGTAAATACATGTAAAAGTGCAGGAATACGAACAATTATGATAACAGGGGACCACAAAAATACAGCTCAAGCCATTGCCGAGCAAGTGGGAATTTCATCACCAGATTCAAAAGTAATTACAGGTCCGGAAATTAATAAAATGAGCGATAAGATATTAAAAAACAAAGTAAAAAATTGCCATGTATTTGCAAGAATCTCTCCCGAACACAAAGTTAGAATAATAAAAGCACTACAAGCAAATGGTGAAATAGTGGCAATGACAGGCGACGGAGTAAATGATGCCCCAGCACTAAAAGCCGCAGATATCGGTTGCGCAATGGGCAAATCGGGAACAGACGCTGCAAAATCGGCTTCTGATATAATACTTGCAGACGATAATTTTACGTCCGTTGTAGAAACAATCAGACAAGGCAGGGGCATGTACGACAATATCAAAAAAACTATACATTTTTTGCTCTCTACAAATATTGGAGAAGCAGTGGTAGTACTTTTAGGATTTTTACTCCGCCTCCCTTCTCCGCTTTTGGCAATACATCTTCTTTGGATAAATCTAGTAACCGACGCCTTTCCCGCACTGGCCTTAGGAATGGACCCGATTGACAAAAACATAATGAAACGTTTTCCAAATGACCCTAAAAAAAGCCTGTTTTCAAATGGACTTGGATATAACATTATAATTGAAGGATGTTTTATTGCCTCAGTAGGGCTTCTTGCTTTTAGTATTGGTAGAGTGTTTTTTGACTCCGATCCTTTTAACCCAATTATTGGCAGAACTATGTCTTTTGTAACGCTTGGACTTAGTCAGCTTATTCAAACATTTAACGTACAAAGCAGAAAATCTTTATTCATCACAGGATTTTTTAGTAATTTAAAATTAGTATATTCAGTAGTACTTTGCATGTTCTTGCAAATAATTGTAATAACTTTGCCAATGTTTACAGCATTCTTTAAAGTTTCGCCCTTATCAAATTTACAATGGGCTATCGTTTGGATTTTAGCGCTTTTTCCACTCATCATTTCAGAAACAGAAAAATTTTTTAAAAAAAAGCATGACTTTTATATACTATTCATATTATAATGAACTCGATCTTTAAAAAAATCTATGAATTTTATTAAAATTTTTAATTAATAAATTCAATTTTAAAGGTCTAAAAATTTTATTTAAGGAGTGTTTAAAATGGCAGAAAACAAAGAAATGGAAAATGGCGTAATCTCAGAAGAAGCCCTTGATCAAATCGCAGGAGGACTAAGCATCAACAAATCTGCACTTAAAAAAGCTTTTATAGGAGCCGGTGTAGCAATTGCCGCAGCAGCCGCTGGAGGACTCGCCCATGCATTTTCAGGCAAAAAAGGTGGAAATGGAAAAGGCGGACAATATAGTAACGCTGACGGTTCACCATATATGAGTAGCGATGACGAAGACGCTTGGCATGATCATTTTAGTAATAAGCCGGGTCAATCAACTCATGAATCTGGCATGCCTTACGGAAGTGAAGCTGACGAACAAGATTGGAACGAATATTTAAATAAATAAAACTAATTTATTAAACGGATTTCCTTTGTATATAGATTTATACAAAGGAAATTTTTATGTTTTTTATTTAAAATTCTAAATTTTTTCCTCTTTGCATATGTATTTATGCAAGGAGGATTTTTTAATATGAAAGTTTTTATTTTAAACAGAAAAAAATTAATGGTTATTGTAGGCTTTGTAATCAGCGCGGCACTTTTTGGAATTGTTTCGCTTAACGGTAGCAATATTCTTTCAGCCGAGGAACGGAAGCTACCAATTTACTGCGTAGACAAAAAAGAAAAAGTTGTAAGTATATCTTTTGACGCTGCTTGGGGAAATGAGCAAACGCAAACTCTACTTGATATTTTGTCAGAAAAAGAAGTTAAAAGCACATTCTTTTTAGTTGGATTCTGGGCAGAAAAATATCCGCAGTCCGTTAAAGCAATTGCAGATGCCGGACATGACGTGGGAAACCATTCCGACACTCACCCACACCTGCCAAAAATGGAAAAAGAAAAAATTAAAGAGCAAATTGAAAACTGCAACAAAAAAATAGAATCCGCCGGGGTACCAAGACCGATTTTATTCAGGCCTCCTTACGGCGATTACAACAACTGCGTAGTGGAAAGCACAAACGAATTAAACATGCACTGCATTCAATGGGACGTTGACAGTTTAGACTGGAAAAACCCGTCCGCTGACGATATGGTAAAACGTATCAAAACTAAAATTAAGCCTGGATCTATAATACTTATGCATAATGGCGCCAAAAACACTCCCGAAGCCTTACCAAAAATTATAGACACAATTAAATCCGAAGGATATGAAATTGTACCAATTTCCCAAATAATTTACAAAGAAAACTACAAAATAAGTTCTCAAGGTAAACAATCCCCTCAAAATTAAAAATAAATTGTAATAAATAAAAAATTTCAAGAATACAAATTAATACTACTTAAAACAAGGAGAGGTATAAAATGAATTATGACGTAAACAAACAACAAATTTCTGTAAGGTCTCTTGATTTCGAAGGCTGCCAAGAGGTTCCGGTTGATTTAGATTTCTCACTTCCGGATTACTGCCCGGATATTCAAAAAATTTTAAGTTGCAAAATTTTTCCAAATATATCTTCTAAAAATATATCCGGTGACAGGCTTAATATTGAAGGCACTACAAATATTAAAATTATCTATAGTGACCCGGAAAACACAAAGCTTAGATGCTATGAAAATTCCGCACCGTTTTCATGCTCTATCGACATTAAAAACACTGCAGAAAATGCGGTTGCTTTAACTTTCACCAAACCCGAGTACATAAATTGTAGAGCTGTAAACCCCAGAAAAGTTGATATTCATGGTGCTTTCGGAGTATGTACAAAAATTTACGTAAAAAAGCCTACAGAAATCACTCAGTCAATAAACGGAAACGACT
>JAFRKM010000010.1 GCA_017431755.1 Clostridia bacterium | reverse complement strand
CTGAAGCCGTCAAAAAAATGCAAAAATGGTACATGCACTTTAATGGCGCTTAGGTGAGATATAGCGCTAAAATGCATAGCTTCTTGTGGATTGTTTGCACATAGCATGGCAAAACCTGTTTGTCTGCAAGCATAAACGTCTGAATGGTCGCCAAAGATAGAAAGTGCATGAGCAGCAACAGTTCTTGCGGCAACATGAATCACGCAGGGAAGAAGTTCACCTGCCATTTTGTACATGTTTGGAATCATAAGCAATAGCCCTTGCGAAGACGTAAAAGTAGTGGCTAAAGATCCCGCCGAAAGTGCGCCGTGAATGGCTCCGGCAGCGCCTGCTTCGGACTGCATTTCTGTAACCTGAACTTCCTGACCGAATATATTTTTTTTGCCCGCAGCCGAGTATTTATCCGCCACATCTGCCATTGTTGAAGATGGAGTTATTGGATATATTGCGGCGACTTCTGAAAAAGCGTAAGCCGAATATGCTGCAGCAGTGTTGCCGTCCATAGTTGATTTAATAATTTCTTTTTTCAATTAATTAGCCCTCCTTTTAAATTTTGTTTACCACGTTAGAGCTTTCTAAAAACATTTTGGAGTCAAATCCTCCGCGTTTTTCTTTTTTTGAAAGTCTGATTTTTTCAATTTCAGCAAAATCAATATTATTTGCTTTAGAAATAGCCATTATAACTTCCATTAAATCTGCAAGTTCCTCCATAAGATTTTCTTTTGAGTATGAATTTACAGTTTCATCGCATTCTTCTTTTAGTTTTTCATAAAGGCATTTTATATATTTTTCATCTGTAAGTATTTCTGTTTTAGGTTCACCTCCGTTTTTTTCAAGCATTTCAGGAATTTTATATCTTACGAGTTTGTTAAAAATTTTTCTTTCCATTAGTGTTTCGCTTCCTTCTTTGAATTCAGTTTTAAGTGGTTTTATTTGAAATAACACAAAATTTTCGTCACGTTCAGACGTAAAGTGCTTTGTGATTTCAGTGCATTTTCCTAGCATTCTCTGCTTTATTTTTAAATCTGTACATTCATGGGCTAGTCCTGTTATTCGTAGCCATTTTCTTGTACTGTTTTTAAGCGCTGTAATTTGAATATGATTATTCGCTTTTAATTGTTTATATACTTCTTTTGCCGGGTCGGTTGAAATATAAAGATTGTTTTTATATTCCATGACTGCGCCAAATGGTCTTGACGCAGGGAAGTCACCATTTATTGATGAAACCACAAAATATTCGCACTGTTTTAAAAAATCATATGCATTTTTCATTTTAATATGCCTTTCCCCAGTAAACTAAATGTTTGGCGGGTTTTCCGCAGATTGCACATTTGTCGCTGATTTTACCTTCTTCATCTTTTATACACCTGGAAGTAAATGCCGTTTGTTCTTTAGCTGCTTTCTCGCACACTTTGTCTCCGCACCACATGGCTTTTATGAACCCCACATTGTTTTCGGCTGTGTTTTTAAATTCTTCAAAATCATGTGCTTCGTGAGTCATGTTGTTTCTTCTTTCAAGCGCTTTTTGATACATTCCATCATGCACTTTTTGAAGAAGTAAAGGAATTTCTTTTTCTAATTCATCTAAATTTACAAAAGTTTTTCCTAAATTGTCACGCCTTACGATTACGCACTGATTTTTTTCAATGTCTTTTGGCCCGATTTCAATTCTAAGCGGTACACCACGCATTTCATACTCAGAGAATTTCCAGCCAGGCGATTTTTCTGTGTAGTCAACTTTAACTCTGCAAATTTTTTTAAGGCGGCTTTTAAGTTCGTTTGCTTTTTCAAGAACGCCTTCTTTTTGCATTGCAATTGGAATGATAACAGCTTGAATAGGAGCTACTTTTGGCGGCAAAACAAGGCCTCTGTCATCGCCATGAGCCATAATTATTGCACCAATCATTCTTGTTGTGCAGCCCCAAGAGGTTTGGTATGGACTTTGAGGTTTATTGTCACGGTTTTGAAATTCTATGTTAAACGCTTTGGCAAAATGGTCACCAAAATAATGGCTTGTTGCGGATTGAAGGGCTTTTCCATCGTGCATTAAAGCCTCGATTGTATAAGTTGATTCAGCGCCGGCAAATTTTTCGCTTTCGGTTTTTTGGCCTTTAATTGCAGGTATTGCCAAGCAATCTTTAAAGAAATCATAGTAAACTTCCAGCATTTGCATGGTTTCGTTTATAGCTTCTTCGGGCGTTTCATGGATTGTGTGGCCTTCTTGCCATTGAAATTCTGTTGAACGTAGGAACGGCCTTGTGGTTTTTTCCCAGCGAACAACGCTGCACCACTGATTGTAAAGCTTTGGCAGATCGCGCCAAGAATGAACTATTTTTGCGTAGTGTTCACAAAAAAGCGTTTCGGAAGTAGGCCTTATGCAAAGGCGTTCTTGCAGCTTTTCTTCGCCGCCGTGAGTTACCCATGCAACCTCCGGAGCAAAACCTTCTATATGATCTTTTTCTTTTTGTAGTAAACTTTCGGGAATAAACATCGGCATAGATACATTTTGATGTCCAAGTTCTTTAAATTTTTTGTCAAGAATTGCCACCATGTTTTCCCAAATTGCATAGCCGTAAGGTTCAATTACCATGCAGCCTTTAACGCTGGAATAGTCCATAAGTTCAGCTTTTTTTACTATATCGGTATACCATTTAGCAAAATCCTCGTCCATAGAGGTTATTTCTTTAACTAATTTTTCATTTTTAGGCATAAAAATCTCTCCTTAAGTGTTATCAATTTAATTATACAACAAAATTTTTGCATTTTAAAGGATAGTTAAAAATTAATAGAACAAAATCCGAAAACTAGATAAAGTGAGATTATATATAAAAATAAAGAGAAAAAAAGAGATATTTCTGAAAGAAATTAAATTTTTATTGACAAGATATAGTGGGAAATGTTATTATTTAATAGTAAAAAATAAAAATAGGAGGAAGAAAAATGTCTACATACATGCCTAAAAAAGGCTCAGTAGAGCGTAAATGGTATATTATAGACGCTGCAGGAAAACCACTGGGCAGAACAGCTGTTAAAGCCGCAAATTTACTTCGCGGAAAAAACAAGCCAACGTATGCACCACACGTTGATTGCGGAGATCATGTAATTATCATTAACTGTGAAAAAGCTGTTCTAACCGGAAAGAAGCTTACACAAAAGTATCATTATCATCACACAGGTTATGTGGGAAATCTAAAGAGCGTAAGATATGATACACTTATGAAAACGCATCCCGAAAAAGCTATGCACATGGCAGTTAAAGGAATGCTTCAAAAAAATTCTCTTGGAAGATCACAAATTGTGAGACTTCGTGCAGTTGTTGGCACAGACCATAAACACTCGGCACAAAAACCGGAATTATGGAAAGATTTGGAGGGAAGTAAATAATGTATAATAAAACTCCTTTCTTTTATGGAACAGGTAGAAGAAAAAGCTCTGTAGCAAGAGTAAGGCTATACAAAGGCGCAGGAAAAATCACCGTAAATGGAAGAGATATCGATGAATATTTTGGCCTTGAAACTTTAAAAGTTATCGTTCGTCAGCCATTAGTACTCACAGAAAATCAAAATAAATTTGATATAGTATGTAATGTAACAGGCGGCGGAGTGGCAGGCCAAGCGGGAGCAATTAGACACGGTATTGCAAGAGCTCTTCTTGAATGTGATTCAGAAAAATTCAAACTCGGTTTGAAAAAGGCCGGATTCTTAACACGTGACCCAAGAATGAAAGAACGTAAGAAATACGGACTTAAAAAAGCAAGAAAAGCACCGCAATTCTCTAAACGTTAATATTTTTATACCAAAAATTATACTGAGTGTGTGGCTTGAATTTTTAGCAAAAAACTTCTAATTTGATGCAAAGGTTTTATATGGTGATTATATGAATGATTATGTACTTATAACTGATTCTACAATAGATTTACCTGTAAAAATTTTAGAAACATTGAATATTGAAGTTATTCCTATGACTTTTGTTATGCAGGAGAAAGTTTTTGTTGATGGAAGCATGGAAGCAAAAGATTTTTACTCAAATCTTAGGAATAAAATTGTGCCCACAACGTCACAAATTAGTCCATCAGTTTATGTCGAGCAATTTAGTAAATTTGCAAAAGAAGGAAAGGACATACTATATGTTTGTTTTTCTTCGGGGCTTAGCGGAACATATAATTCTGCACTAATTGCCGCAAAAGACGTTATGAAAGCCTATCCAGAGTGCAAAATTGTTGTAGTTGACTCCCTTTGTGCATCAATAGGCGAGGGGGTACTTGTGTATGAAATGGCGCTCAAGAAAAATAATGGTGCTACTTTGGAAGAGCTTGCCGATTGGGCGGAGAAAAACAAGCTGAATATATGCCATTTATTTGTGGTTGATGATTTGAAACACTTGCAGCGTGGAGGCAGAATTTCAAAATCCGTAGCATTGGTTGGTAGTATGATGAACATCAAGCCGGTATTAATTGTTGATAGTTTTGGAAAACTTAAATTAGTAGAAAAAGTTAGAGGAAAATCAAAAGCGGCTGATTATATGATTTCGCAAATTGAAAAACACGCTAAAGATGTTCATTTACAAACACTTTATATTGTTCACGGGGACTGCGAGGAAGAAGCAAAAGATTTTGCAAATAAGATAAAAGAAAAACTAAAAGTTAAAAATTTTGTTATAAGTAATATTGGTTCTATGATAGGTGCCCATGTTGGGCCTGGAACATTAGCAGTTGTCTTTTTTGGAGATAAACGATAATTATTATTAAAAGATTAAAAGGGGGAAAGAAACTATGCCGAATATAAAGTCTGCTAAAAAAAGAGTAAAAGTTATAAAAACAAAAACAGAAAGAAATAAAGCATATAAATCAGAACTTAGAACACTTATAAAAGATGCTATGGCAAAAGGTGCAGAAGACGCAGCGGTAAAAACTGCTATAAAAAAATTAGACCAATCTGTTTCAAAAGGTATTCTTCATAAAAACACTGCCGCTAGAAAAAAAGCAGCAGTAATTCGCAAAAGCAGAGCTTAAAATAAAATATCCCTATCATAAAATAGTGATAGGGATATTCATTTGTACAATTTAAGCTTTTGGTGAAGGTTTTTGGTGGTCGTTTTTTGGTTCAGAATTTTCATTAGTTTTTTCATCTTTATTTTCGCCTTTAAATTCTGGTTTACCTTCTTGATTTTTCATGTGGTCATTTTTGGGCATTTTATCATCTTTTTTAAAGTGTTCATGCTCGCTTGGAATTCTTTTTTCGCAGCATATTTCACTTCTATGTGGTTGTGGCTTTTTGTGACCTAGCATTACATGGGATAAAATTCCCATTACTCCTGTAAGTATTATAGAACCACCGATGATAGATGCACTAATGATAAGACTTTTTGCCAAATTTTTTTCATTATTCATAATAAACACCTCCTTTAAGCTTATACTTGATTCAATATTAGCTAATACATTATTATTATATCACTAAAATTTGGTTATGTCAATGTTTTTATGATATTTTTAATTTTTTTGATTTGTAATCAATAAATATCATAAAAAAGGCAGAAAACCGAAATAATCGTTAATGTTTTATTGACACTAAAAGTTTAAATTGATAAAATTAAAATCGCGAAGGTGATAAATATGAGCAAAGAAATGTTAAAAACAATAGCAAAAAATAAAAAAGCCTTGCATGATTATTTTATAATAGAAAGTTTCGAAGGCGGAATTGAGCTTAAAGGAACAGAAGTTAAATCCCTTAGAAAAGGAAATGTTAATTTAAAAGATTCTTGGTGCTCTGTTATAAATGGAGAATTATTTGCAAACGGAATACATATTGGTGCGTATGAGCAGGGGAATATATTTAATGTTGACCCTATGAGGGTTCGCAAGATTTTGATGCATAAAAAAGAAATATTTAAACTTTATGGTATGGTAAAGCAAGACGGAATATCGATTATTCCGATTTCGCTTTATTTTAAAGGTTCAAAAGTTAAAGTCCAAATAGGTCTTTGTAAAGGCAAAAAGCTCCACGATAAAAGGAGCATATTGGCAGAGCGTTCTGCGCGGCGTGATATTGAGCGCGCATTTAAAGAAAATAATCGCTATTAAGATAGCGCTGTGTTTGTTTTTTAAGGAGGAAGTTTTATGAAATTTAGATTTGTTGGACAAATCTATACGGGACATTTAGAAATTTACGAAGAAAATGATATGGAAAATCCAGTATATACAATAAAAGTGGAAACAGAAGATAAAGAACATTTTTCAATGAAAGTGAAGAATAAAGAGGGTAAACTAATAAATGAAGTGCTTTACAAAGAAGAAGTAAAAAGAAAATTCATGATGGTAAGCGATTATACAATAAATAATCTGGAAACAGGGGAAAAAACTAAAGTTAAAGCCAAAATAGGCGAAAAATTATTAATTGGTAATAATAAAGAAATGCATCTGGAACGTAGCATTAGAGATAGAAAAATGCGTCTTTATAAAAACGATAAATTAATTATGAATTTAAAATGCAAAACTATAATAAGAAATTGGCTCAGGGGCGATTATACTGCGGAAATTTTTGATGAAAGCTATACGTCACTGTGTGTTTGTGTTATAATTATAATATTAAATGTTATATTTGATGAGCATAATTGTACCTCACTTACTTTTTAAAATAGAGGTATTTTTACAAGTATAACATTATAAAATTTAGTGTATATTAAAAAAGGGGGCGTAACGGCTTCGACGGGGAATAGGAGTTTAGGTAAGCGAGTAGCAGTGTGAAACTGCTTTAAAAGTCACAACTTTCCAATTAAACGGAAACAATACAGAATTACTTGCTGCTTAATTAAATAAGCAGACGTTTTACTTTAGACAACCGCGACTACTGTAAGATGACGAATTAGCGGTGAACGTGAACGGAAGATTTTCTCAGCTTTCGTCATGAATCAGAGAATACCTATTTTTCAAGTTTTCTAATGAACTTGTTTGATGGGGAAATAACGATCATTAGATACACTCGTAGAAAGCTTAAATAGTCTGTTTTTCGGACAGGGGTTCAATTCCCCTCGCCTCCACCAACATAGTATAAAACGAATATTTATAAAACGAATATTTATTATTTCAAAAAATGAATTTGCGGTTACGATTTGGTTTTAATATTTACCTGGAAAAAAGATGGTTTTCCAACTATTGAAAACCGTCTTTTTGTAATTTAGATTTATAAAATTTTTATTCTTAAAAAAGTAGTTTTTTTCTTTAATTTTGATTTCTATTCATATGGTCGATAGAAGAATTTTGTTGGAAATGTAAGGAGAAATATGCAAGAATTATATTTAAAAAGTTTAGAGAT
>JAFRKM010000068.1 GCA_017431755.1 Clostridia bacterium | reverse complement strand
CTTCAAACCAAAGCTCTTTTATTTTTTGCTCTTTTACTTTTTTTATTAAATAATTAAGTGTTTGCGGGTCAAGCTCCATTGCTGATCCGGAATTTATAACATCTAAGACGCCGAATTCACCAGTTACTTTATCAATGACTTTTTTATTTGTTTCAAATGGGTTTTCGCTTACGTCTTCATAATAATCACAAAATAAACATTTTTTCCAAAAGCATCCTGTTCCTTGAAGAAGTATAAATTCCCTTGGAAATTTTTCTTTTATTTTTAAATATCTTTTTTGAACCTGTTCCATGTAGTTGTATATTCCTTTAGCATTAAAATTATAATTATATTTTACCATAAAGTGGTCTAAAATAAAAATCCCCATTTGCGCATTAAAAATATAGGTGCGAGTTAAATGTCGTTGATATCTGTATATACAATTGCCACAGAATTATTTTTTGTATCATTAAAAACTCTTTCTTTGCTAACTTCTTTTACGATAATATCATTATATAAATACCATTTTTTGTGATTTGAACAATACAAAAATATCAGACCGCTTTGACTGTACACATTCCTGGGGGACTTTTTGATAACTTTTGTGGCCCAATGTTTCCATGTGCATTTTTATTATTTTCTGAGTTTTTTAAAAAAATCAGTTAGAATTTCCTTACATTCATCATTTAATATACCGCTTGTAACTGCTGGCTTATGATTATAAGGTAAAGAAAATAGAATAACGATAGATCCACAAGAACCAGCTTTGGGATCATCTGTACCGTAAAAAACTTCTGAAATTCTTGCATTTATTATTGCGCCAGTGCACATTGGGCAAGGCTCCAAAGTAACGTATAATGCGCAGTCGATTAATCTCCATGAGTTTAATTTTTTGCAGGCATTGTTTATAGCTTCTATTTCCGCATGGAATAATGCGTTTTGTAAACTTTCTCTATGATTTCTTCCTCTTGATATTATTTCGTTTTTATATACCACAACAGCTCCCACGGGAACTTCCAGTTCTTCCGCGGCTTTTTGGGCTTCTTTTAGAGCTTCTTTCATATATTTAATGTGATTATTATTCATCTTCCTGATCGTTGCTTTCATCTTTTGTTTGAGCATCAAAATAGATTCTATCTACTTCTATTGTAGATTCATAGTTTTCATCAAGCGTTTTTATTCCTAGCGAAACAGCGCTTTTTATTTCTTCGTCTGTTTTTTGGATGTCATATGGTACAGAAATATGGAATATCAAATTTACAGAATCGCCTGGAACTATTCTTAAGTCATAAACTTTGGCGTTTTCGTGAATCATTTTAACAAGATTAGAAAGTTTATCACGTATCAACTGTACATTTACGTCATCTGTTACTATGGGGTCCATATGAATAATTGCGCTGCAGCCAAATTTTTCTTTTAATTTTTTTTCCATTAAGTCGATTTCTTCGTGCAACTCTATAAGGTTTTTTTCTGCGGGCATTTCTGCATGCAGAGAAATCATACTTTTACCGGGTCCATAGTTGTGAACTGTTAGTTCGTGAATGCCAATTATATTTGGCGAAGATAGTACTAAATCTGTGATTTCTTTTACAAATTTAGGGTCTGGTGATTGCCCAATTAAGGGGCTTAGCGTTTCTTTAATTAAACCAATTCCCGTCAATATTATGAATAAAGAGACTAATATTCCTGAATATGCATCCACCGATATACCGGTAAAATATGTTACCGCCATACCAAGAAGTATTGTAACCGTTACTGCGGCGTCTCCCAGAGAATCAAACGTTGCAGCTTTAAGAGCTGTTGAATTTATTATTTTACCTATCTTTGTATTAAAAATTCCAAGCAAAATTTTAATAAAAAGTGAAAAAACAAGTATTAATGTTGGAATTAATCGTATTGAAACAGGTTCTGGGTTAAATATTTTTTCTATAGAAGATTTTGTGAATTCAATTCCCATGAAAATTATTGCTATAGATACAATTAACCCTGAAACATATTCCACTCGGCCATATCCAAATGGATGATCTTTATCTGCAGGGTTACTAGATGCCTTAAAACAAATTAATGTTACAAGTGAAGAAACCGAGTCAGAAAGATTGTTAAACGCATCCGCAATTATAGCAATAGAAGAAGTTAACGCCCCGGCAAAAAATTTTCCTACAGCAAGAATAAAGTTACCAAATATTCCTACCAATCCGCTTAGCATACCAAGCCTTTTTCTAACTGATAAATCATTTGGATCTTCGTTTTTAATTCCATATTTTTTTATAATATAATCTATCATATTTTGGCAGATAATTCTAAGTTTACCTGCATTCACACCTTTCAAAATAATATATAAATTAATTGAAAAATTTATTATACTCTTATTTTGAAGGTTTGTTAAGTGGGTTTTTTATATTTTTAGAATTATTTCTTTTATATTTAATAAATTTGTATGTATAATAACCTATAATTTCAAGGACTTCTAAGCTAAGTATTACAATTAAATATATTTGTGAGTTGTTTTCATTTTTTGTAACTTGGTTTTCGTTAGTGTTTTCGTCATTATCATTTTCTTCTTCGTCATTATCGTCATCATCATCATCGTAAATATCATTACCAAACTTATCTTTTTTAGATTTTTTGCGACCTCTTTTTCTTCCTGATGATTTTTCTTTTTTTGAATTTTTACTATTATTATTGTTGTTATTATTATTTGAATCTATACCCCGGTTTACTTT
>JAFRKM010000067.1 GCA_017431755.1 Clostridia bacterium | reverse complement strand
TCACATTTTTCTGAATGATTTTTTAATATTTTATGAATTTTTTTAACAAACGGACATCTTGCGTCAACGTAATCGATATTATTATTTTTTATGTAATCAAAAATTTCACTGCTTACTCCGTGCGAGCGTATAACTAAAGTGCTATTATTTAGAAGATTACAGGGGTGGTTAATTATTTTGGCACCTTTATTGGATAGTTCATTTACAACCAAAGGGTTATGAATAATTTTACCCAGGGTACAAATTTTCCTCCCGCTGTTTAAAAGTTCGTTTGCTATTTTTATTGACCTATCTACTCCAAAGCAAAATCCTGAGGTTTTAGCAACTAAAACTTCCATTATAAATTCCCCCATTTAATCTCGCATTTCTTTTATTTTGCTCATTATTAGATTTGTGGCTGATTTTATTTCTAGTCTGGAATTTTCTTTTATTCCGAGCTCTTCTGGATCAATTGGTGCATTAAATTTAATAATTGTTTTTTTAAAAATATGTATTTTATTATTTTTTCCACCGCCGGTTATACACACCGGAACTATTTTTGCGTTATTTTTATGAGCTAAAACAGTCGCCCCTGATTTTGGACTTAAAAACTCCCCTGTTTTAGAACGTGTACCTTCAATGAATATCCCCAAAACTTTGCCGGATTTCAAAATATTTTCTGCTTCTCCAATGGCTTTGCCGTCACTTTTTCCGCGTTTAACAGCAAAAACCCCAATAGCATTTAAAAAGCTTGCAAAGAATTTATTTTTAAAAAGTTCGGATTTTCCCATAAAACATATTCTGTATGGATATACAACGGCCAGTATTATGGGGTCTAAATTTGAAAGGTGGTTTGGGCAAATTATATGGCCATAATTTAAGTTTTTAATGTTTTCTTTGCCGTATACTTTGTATGGAAAAAACACCCAAAGTATTGGTCTTACAATCCACGTAAGAATAGTATATAATATTTTATTTTGTTTCAATGGTGGCACGCTCCTTTATAGCACTTAAAAATGCATCTACAGTTTCCTTTAAACTAAGAGATGAATTATCTATAATTATAGCATCTTTTGCAGGTGTAAGAGGTGAAATTTTTCTGTTTGAATCGTTAAAATCACGGTTATTCATGGAGTTTATTATATCTTCTAATTTTATTTTTTCGTTTGGATTTTTTTTGATTAATTGGTTGTATCTTCTTTTTGCTCTATTTTCAGGTGAAGCAGTAAGAAAAAATTTGACGTTTGCATTTGGTAATATTATTGTTCCGATGTCTCTGCCGTCCATTATAACGTTGTGAGTTTTGGCAAAATCTCTTTGTATGTTTATTAAAAATTCTCTTACTTCGGGAATAGCGGAAATATTCGAAGCGGCAGACGAAACCTCGGGGGTTCTGATGAAATTTGTAATATCTTCTCCGTTTAAGTATATTAATTGGACGTTTTTATCATGGCAAACTGATATATCTATATTTTTTAAATTTTTAATAACTTCTTCATTTGTTTTGTAGTCGATATTGTTTTTTAAAAAATAATATGCTACTGCACGATATAGCGCACCTGTATCTAAGGTTAGAAACCCTAATTTTTTTGCTAAAAGCTTTGAAATTGTGCTTTTCCCGGAACCTGATGGGCCATCTATTGCTACTGAAATCATAAATAAATCACCTTTTATATTACCACATATTTTTAGGTTCTACGTAAAAGTGCATAGAACCTAACTTTTTTTGATTTTATTTTTCTTACATAAAAATATCGATAAATATATTATACCAAAACACGCTAAAAAAACAAATAAAAACCAAGAATTTTCAGAAGTGCCTCCTGATTTTACCTCCACCCATAATTCGTCTATGTATTTGTTGATATTGTCTGGCAAGTTTATAAATATTTGAGATTTTTTTATTATACTTTCATTTGGATAAAAAATAGGGTTATTTTTTATTTCATCGTCTAAAAGGCTGTATGCTTCGGAATGTGGTGTAGAGTAACCCGTCTTTTTTACGTTTGCAAGTGCAATATCAGTTCTGCACATAAAATTTATGTATTTTTCCGCAAGTTCTTTTTTGGGCGAGCTTTTTGGAATACACATTGAGTCAATGAATCTATTGGTGCCTTCTTCTGGTATCACAAAGCCAATATTTGGGTTGTTTTTTATCATGGCAGCCGCGTCCCCGGCGTAATATGGCGCAAGGACCGCTTCCGCGTTGTCCATTTTGTCAAAAATTTGATCCATAACATAAGCTTGAACAAGTGGCTTTTGTATAATAAGTTCATCTGCGGCTTTTCGCCAAATATTTTTATCTGTTGTATTTATCGACTCCCCCATTCTTAAAAGAGAAATTGCAAAGGCATCTCTGGCGTTGTCAAACATTAGTATTTTATTTTTGTATTTTTCATTCCAAAGAATATCCCAGTTTATTTTTTCTTTAACTTCATTTTTGTTGTAAAAGATACCTATAACTCCCCACATATATGGTACAGAATATTCGCTTTTGGGGTCAAAGTTTAAATTTTTAAATTGCGGAAAAATAAATTTATAATTTGGAATGTTTTCAAAATTTATTTTTGCAAGCATATTTTTTTCTATTAGTCTTGAAATCATATAGTCTGATGGGATGATTACATCGTAATCTGCACCTCCGCCGGAAATTTTAGCAAATAATTCTTCGTTATTTTGAAACGTTTTGTAGTTTACTTTAATTCCGGTTTCTTCAGTGAATTTAGCGTTTACATTTATCGACTTATCTGCGCCATTAGAAATAAATTCACCCCAACTGTATACGTTTATGGAATCGTTTACAGCAGCGCAGTTAAAGCAAAATATGTTTAAGAATATCAAAGTAAATATTATTAAAAATTTTTTCACGTTTTTCTCCTAAATATTCTAGTTTTTAATTTTCTTGTCTTTCGCTTGCCTTAAATTTATAACTATAAGAAGCACAAAGACTGTTATAAACAAAACGCTTGAAAGAGCATTTATTTCGGGGCTTACAATCTTTCTGGTCATTGAATACACTGCAATGGGTAAAGTTTGAACTGTGCCTCCTACAAAATAGCTTATAACAAAATCGTCAATCGACATTGTAAAAGACATTATCATACCAGTAATAATCCCTGGCATAATCTGTGGAATAACTACTTTAATAAAAGCTATAATAGGGTTGCACCCTAAATCTTGTGCGGCTTCATATGTATGGTAATCCATTTGCCGTATTTTTGGCATTACGGATAAAATAACATACGGTACACAAAAAGTAGTGTGTGCACAGCTACGAGTTATTAAACCCGGTTTAAAAAAACCAAAAATATTATATATTAAAACGAAAAAAATCATAAGTGAAACGCCCGTAACTATTTCCGGATTAATCATAGGTAAATTTGTGATATTAATTATTAGTTTTTTCTGCCATTTTTTACTTTTATAAATACCCACTGCAGCAGCAGTGCCAAGCACAGTAGCAATAATTGCAGAGACAGAAGCTATTATAATAGTGTTATAAAACGCATGAAGGATATCTTGGTTTTCAAAAAGCCTTAAATACCACTTAAAAGTAAATCCTGACCAAACAATTCTGCTTTTTGAGTTATTAAAAGAAAATGCTATAAGCACAAATATTGGTGCATATAAAAATATGAATATTAGTGTCATATATATTTTACTTAATATTTTCATAAATATCCTTTCTTTTAATGTTTATTTCACTTTATTTTGATTTGCAGAATAATCTTCCAGTTGATTCATTATGCCCATGCAAATTAAAATTATTACCATAAGTATAAGTGAAATTGCAGAACCTAAATACGGGTTATAAGAATTACCCAAAAATTGCATCTCTATTAAATCCCCTATTACTAGTATAGCACCACCACCAAGCATTTTGGAAATAACAAATGTGCTAACCGAAGGCACAAAAACCATCGTAATGCCGGAAATTACTCCCGATAAGCTGAGCGGGAATATTACTTTTTTGAATATTGTTAATTTATTTGCCCCCAAATCTTGTGCGGCTTCAATAACTCTTTTGTCCATTTTTGAAAGTGCGGTGTAAATTGGCAAAATCATATATGGTAAAAAATTGTATATCATTCCAAGTATTATAGCGCCCGGAGTATTTATCATATTTATTTTTTCGAAACCAAAAAATGAAACAACTTTATTTAAAAGACCATTATATTCCAAAATTGTCATCCATGCGTATGTACGCAGCAAGAAACTTGTCCACATTGGTATCATAAGCAGCATTATAAAAACGCTTTGGTATTTTATTTTTGTTTTTGAAATAAAATAAGCCATCGGGTAGCCAATAATAAAACAAATAATAGTAGCAATAGCACCAAACACAATAGACCTGCCAAATACAGCAGAATATTTTGTTGCGTATATTATGTTATTAAATGTGAACGTCCCTTCCGGAGTTGTAAATGCAAATGCTATAATTAGCATAAGCGGAATTAGAACAAATAGGGTCATCCACAAAATATAAGGTAATAAATTTAGTTTTAATTTTATTTTCAATTTTTTTCTCCCTTAATTAAAAAAATTATTTTTCTAATATGTATTTAAATTTTGAACTTTTACAAATTTTATTTTTGTCAATTTTGATTTCAGTTTGCTTTTATATCTTCTTTTAAAATAGCGTAAATGTACACATCTGCTGTGCCATCGTTAGACGGGTAAAATTTTCTTAGAATACCTTCAAATTTCATTCCTCATTTTTTCTGTCATATATTTCTGAACTTTATCATAGGTTAATTTTCGTACTTTTGTGTTTTTGAATTCTCTATATTTTTCAGAAATAAAAATAGGCTTCATACTCTCGCAAATTTTATCTTTGTTTTTTTGTAAGTAGATCTCTAGTTCTTTACCGGTAGCAAAAATTTTGTATGAAGTTCTACCGTTACTACTTTTTATTTCATATATACCACAGCATTTTTTCATGGTGTATTCAGCAGTACGTAAATATAATTTTGCAATTTCCAATGATTTAAAAGGAAAATTCCACCTTTGCAGACCTCTTTTAGAATCTCTTTCTATGCAAATACATCTTCCACAAGTACCACAAATGTACTGCGTATGATTTTCTAAACATTCGGTTGGATTTAGTAAAGGTGTGATTCTATTATTGTCAGCATAACATTCTGGACACATTTCGTTTTTTCATCTCCTAAAGGTTAAATACTTTTTCAAAACAATAATCAAACATATTTACTAATAACCCTTTTTTATGTAACTCGTAAATTTCATCTGGGCTCATCCATTTAATGCTTTCTACCTCATCGGTGGTAGCATTTTTTAGGTCTACTTCGCCGTCATAGTGGAATATAAACGCATCTAGTATGCTGTTTATATTTTTTCGTGTATCCGAATAAATTAATTTACCCGCTTTCGGATTTAAATCAATTCCTACTTCTTCTTTTACTTCACGCACGGCTGCTTCAATACTGCTTTCTCCTTTTAAAGCGGCTCCTCCTACAGTTTCAAACATAAGAGGATTTTTTGGACGTGTTTTAGAACGCTTTGAGATTAAATATTTGCCTTCAGAATTTTTTATCCAAACATTAACAACCAAATGATATTTATTTTCAGGTAACGAATTACCTCTAACGTGTGTTTCGCCTGTTTTTACTCTATTTTCAGTATACAAATCCCACAGTTCCATTAACTTTTTCTCCTATTTTATCGTATTAAAGTTTATTTACTATAATTGCCGTTTGACCTTTTTGCAAAACTTTTTCGCTTTCTTTGAAACCTGTATTTTTAAACATTTCAATTTGATTTTCTACTGTACAAGGTGTATCAAAGTGGAGAAATTCGTCTTCTTTAATGTTTTGTTCTTTACGAATCCGATTTAAATCTGAAAATAAATAATCTTCTTCCGCTTGATTTTTCGCAACATAATCGCACTCAATGTACATCCCGCCTGGTTTTAAAGCTTTGCGGATTTTCTTATATAAATTTATTTTTTTCTCATGCGTAAAATGGTGCATTGTCTGAAATGATATAGCGATATCAAACGTTTTTTCTCCAAAAGGAACATCAAAATAATTTCCGAGGATTAAATTTATATTTTTATCAGGGAATTTGCTTTTAAGTTTATCAAGCATAGCCCTTGTTAAATCTATTCCGGTGACTTCTAAATCGGGAATTTTTTTAAATATTTCATGAAGTTCAAGCCCTGTTCCGCAGCCTAAATCTAATAGCTTTTTGCAGCTGCTTGGAATAAGCTCGGCAAGCTTTATATAACCTTCTTTGCACCCTTCGACATTTTCAAGCATTTGATTTTCGTATATATCTATTCTCTTTGTGAAAAAATCGCTCATTTTTTCAAGTCCCATTTGTTTTTCTCCTTATAAAATGAAATTGAAAGCCAAATTTTGCAGTTCATTATAAAATATTCCTGCGTGATAACCATCACATGT
>JAFRKM010000066.1 GCA_017431755.1 Clostridia bacterium | reverse complement strand
GTGTTAGTTTGAGCATTTGCTCCTCCTGCTTGAGGTTGCTGATTTGATGGCGCAGAACCAAAAGTAAACCTAGGTTGCTGACTTGATGATTGTCCACCAAAAGTAAAGCTAGGTTGCTGACTTGATGATTGTCCACCAAAAGTAAACGTAGGTTGCTGACTTGATGATTGTCCACCAAAAGTAAACGTAGGTTGCTGATTTGATGATGTTGTGCCAAATATAACGCCACCGCTTGCGATTGACTGTGTACCAAACATTGCATAGGAAATGTTAGGTGTGGCTGTTAAAAGTGTTCCAGTAGAAAGAAGTATTGCTGCGCTTTTAACTAAATAATTTTTGATTTTTGTTTTCATAATTTAATTCTCCTTTATTTTTATTATATTTTAATTATAACATAAACAAAATATAAAATCAAGTATTTTTTAAAAAATCAAAAAAATAAAAACCGGCGGTTAACCGGTTTTTGTTATTTTTAAGTATAACTATATTATTAATTTTTGCTTTGCAGAATTTGTTTTACTTTATCGTTTTTAGAAACATCAAAAGGTGTATTGCCTTCATTGTTTTTAATATTAATATCTGCATCGTGGTCAATTAGCAATTTGCATATTTCTAAATTACTATGATCAGCAGCCCAGTGAAGAGGCGTATTAGCATGGAAGTATTCTTTAGTGTTGGCATCCGCGCCACGGTCTAGTAATAATTTACATGTATCGGTTTGGTCTTCGAAAACAGCCATGTATAAAGGTGTCTTGTAGTGACAGTCTTTAGCATTAATATCTGCGCCATAATTTAGTAATAATTCGCATATTTCTAAATGATTATGTTCAGCGGCCTCGTGAAGAGGCGTTGCACTGCCAGTGTGTTCTTTAGCATTAACATCCGCACCACGATCTAATAATAATTCGCATATTTCTAAATGATTATATTTAGCGGCCCAGTAAAGAGGCGTATAACCATCTCTGTCATCATTAACATCTGCACCATGATCAAGTAGTAGTTTACATATTTCTAAATAGCCGTGTGAAGCAGCTATATGTAAATGAGTGCCATTTTTGCGACTTATAGCATTAATATCCGCGCCTTTTTCAATTAATAGTTTACATATTTCTAAATTGTTTTTTAAAGCAGCCTCGTGCAAAGGGGTATATAGTGAGGTAGTGTATAGGTCATTTGTTGTAGACATAATATCAACATTAGCACCTTTTTCAATTAGCAATCTGCATATTTCTAAATGATTTTTAATAGCAGCGTGATGTAGAGGCGTATTTCCATCATCACCTAGAGCATTAACATCAGCACCATGTTCAATTAGCAGTTTACATATTTCTAAATGACCATATAAAGCAGCGGCGCATAGAGGTGTACGGCCGTAGTATTTGGTATTGACGTCGGTACCTTGATTAATGAACTTTTGGCATTTGTTTAAATCACCTTTTGCTGCTGCGCTAACAAGGTTTTTAGGTATCGATATATAAAAGCATATAGCTGCTAAAGTAGCTAAAAACGAAAAAATGATGGTAATAATTTTAATTATTTGTTTTTTCATAGCTTTAGAATTCTTCCTTTTTATTATATTTTGATTATAACACAAATAAAATATGAAATCAAGAATTTTTCAAAAAAATAAAAACCGGCGGTTAACCGGTTTTTTTATAGTACAATTTGTAAGAATTAAGTTGTTATGTTTATTAAGTGCGCAACTCCTGGGATTGTTTCGCCTTGTTGAGAGGAGGTGGGGGACATCAGTGCACCTGTTGCCATGAACAGGATATTTTTCCATTTCCCGCTTTTTACGTTGTTTAAAATGTGGGAACACAAAATGGAAGCTGAGCACCCGCAACCGGAGGCTCCTGCGTGAACGTCCTGAGCATCTTTATAGTACATCATAAGTCCGCAATCGCGGTAGTTTGAGCCGAGTGTAATATTTTCTTTGTTTAGTAGTTCTTTTAATAAATCCGAACCCACTTCACCTAAATCTCCTGAAAAAATAGCGTCATAATCGTCCGGAGACGTGTTTGTATCTTCAAAAAATGAAATCATGGTTTTAGCTGCTGCCGGAGCCATTGCTGCACCCATGTTGTTGATGTCTTTTATGCCTAAATCTACTATTTTTCCAATAGTTGCTTGTTTTACTTTTGGATAATTGTCATTTTTTTGGCTTACTATTGCTGCGCCGGCTCCTGTTACAGTCCACTGTGCAGTTGGAGTCCTTTGTCCACCGTATTGTAGCGGAAATCTAAATTGTCTTTCTGATGAACAGAAATGTGATGAAGTAACTGCTGCCGAATAATTAGCAATACCCGCTTCAATAGAAGTAGCTGCTAAAAATAAAGTTTGTGCCATAGTTGAACATGCACCGAATTGACCTAAAAAAGGGATACCCAGTCTGCGAAGTCCAAAAGAAGAGGAAACACATTGGTTTAATAAATCCCCAGCAAAAATATAGTTTATGTTTTGAAAGTGTAAGTTTGTTTTTTCTAGCGCTGTAGTTACGGCTTCTTTTTGTAGTCGACTTTCCGCTTTTTCCCATGTTGGTTCATTTAAAGAGGTGTCTTTAAAAATTTTATCAAATTCATCTCCCAGCGGTCCTTCTGCTTCTTTTTTTCCACAAACGGCGGCATAGCTTATTATTGATGGATTCTTTTCAAATATTACTGTGTTTTTCCCAATTCTTTTACCCAAAAAAATTCCTCCTTAAAATAAAAAATACTAAATGAATTCGATATCACTTAGTATTTGGAGTTTGTTTAGAATTATTTATTCTATTTTTTTTATTAGATTTTTTTTTGATGTTTTTGAGATGTGTGGAAGTTTTGCATATTTCCAAAATTTTTCTTTTCATTACATCGTTAAGTACAAGAGCTGATTTTTCTTTTTTAGATTTTCGATCATTCAAAATTATCACCTACTAATGCAATATTTAATGTGAATGTAAATACATTATTTTATTATATTTTACTAGTTTAATTGTAAATATACAATTAAAAAATTAGCTATAAAAAATGTAAAAATTTGTAATAATTCCGGATGATTTTAAAAAAATATACAAAAAATGTATTTTTTTGTAAAATAAAATGTATTTTATACAAAATTTATTTTAAGGAATTAAATACTTCAACTGCGCATGCAACTGTTGCTCCAACCATAGGATTATTTCCCATACCGATAAAGCCCATCATATCAACATGTGCTGGTACAGAAGAAGATCCCGCAAATTGGGCATCGCCATGCATGCGTCCCATTGCATCCGTTAATCCATAAGAGGCTGGTCCGGCCCCCATGTTATCAGGGTGTAAAGTTCTTCCTGTTCCACCGCCTGAAGCCACAGAAAAGTATTCTTTGCCATGTTCGGTTGCCCATTTTTTATATGTTCCAGCTACAATATGTTGGAATCTTGTGGGATTGGTTGAATTTCCGGTTATTGAAATATCTGTTTGCTCATGTTTAAGAATTGCCAAACCTTCCAGTGGCTCATTTGCGCCGTAGCATTTGATTTGTGCTCTTTCTCCGTTTGAAAAGGCTTTTTCGGAAATTATTTTTAAAGTAGAAGTTTCAAAATCATATTCTGTTTTAACGTAAGTAAAGCCGTTAATTCGAGAAATAATATAAGCTGCATCTTTTCCAAGACCGTTTAAAATCACTTTAAGAGGTATCGTTCTAGCTTTGTTTGCAGATTTTACAATACCTATTGCACCTTCAGCGGCAGCAAAAGATTCGTGTCCGGCAATGAAAGCAAAGCATTTAGTTTCTTCTTTTAAAAGCTTAGAAGCTAAGTTCCCGTGGCCGATACCAACTTTTCTTGTGTCTGCCACAGAACCCGGAATGCAAAACGCTTGTAGACCTTCACCGATATATTCTGCAGCTTCTGAAGCTGACTTTGCACTGTTTTTTAATGCAATAGTGCACCCTAAAGTATATGCCCAAACGGCGTTTTCAAAAGCAATCGGCTGAATAGATTTTATAATTTTGCTTGGAATAATGCCGTTTTTTTCACATATATTTTTAGCTTCTTCCAGATTTTTTATGTCGTGTTTTTTTAAACAACTATTAATCTTTTCTATTCTGCGTGAATATCCTTCAAAAGTTATGTTTTCGCTCATAGTTTTATGTCCTTTCGCTTAAATCATTATTCTTTGCGCGGGTCAATAAATTTAACTGCATCGTTATATCTTCCGTAAGTTCCCAGTGAAGATTCATATGCTTCGTTTGGGGAGGTTCCATTTTTAATTTTTTCCAGCATAATTCCGGGGTTAATAAATTTATATCCAATTATTTCGCCGTTTTTATCAAGCCCGAGTGAAATTATATAACCTTCAACGGTTTGCATATATCTAGGGCCTTTGTTTTGGGAGCTAAAAATGGTGCCGATTTGCGAACATTTACCTTTACCCAGATCCTCCAAACTTGCACCGACAGGTAATCCGTCTTTTGAAAAAGCAGTGTGTGAGCGTCCGTATACAAGCTGTAAAAAAATTTCTTTCATTGCGTCGTTTATTGCGTCGCAGACTAACTCGGTATTAAGGCCTTCCAAAAGAGTTTTTCCTGGTAGAATTTCTCCTGCCATTGCGGC
>JAFRKM010000065.1 GCA_017431755.1 Clostridia bacterium | reverse complement strand
GTATGTAAATAAAATAAAATAATAAACACAAAATATTTTATTAGTATTATTGATATGGACAATTTTTTAAAAATTATTTAGTATGTTTTATGGACGTTTTTGTGTATAAAATAATTGGAGGTATAAAATTATGGTAAATGAAGTTTTCGCTTCTGAAGAAACAGTTGCTCTTGCAAAACAGAAAGCTTGTGATATGCTTGGCGTTAGTGAAGATCAAGTTGAATTTGAAATTTTGCAGCATCCTTCTAAAAAAGTGCTTGGTATGTTCGGCGGAAAAACAGCGCAAGTAAAGGCAATTTTAAAGAAAAGTGTTGCTCAAAAAGCTATAAATTATTTAAAAGAAATACTTTTTTATATGGGTTTTCCTGAGCTTAATGTTGATATTTTAAACGAAACTCCAGAAGAATGCAGTATTAAAATTGACGGTGATGGCCTTGGTTATATTGTTGGTAAGCATGGCGAAACGTTAGATTCTTTACAATATTTGATTTCAATAGTTGCCAACGAGAAAAACAAGGGTAAAAATTTTTGTAAAATAAGGTTGGAAGCTGGAAATTATCGTGAAAAAAGAAGAAAAGTATTAGAAAATTTAGGGAAACATTTGGCTGATAAAGCTATTAATTTTAAAAAGAGAGTGGATTTGGAGCCAATGAAAGCCTATGAAAGAAAAATAATTCATACATCTGTTGATAAAATAGAAGGAGCTTGTTCTTGGTCAGAAGGAGAAGGTGAGCGCAGGCATGTTGTTGTGGCTCCAAAAGAGAAAGAAGAAAGTAAAGAAGAAATAGAAGATTAAAATTAATTTTGCTCCCTTTTTAGGGAGCAATTCAGTGTTTATAGAGGGAGATTTTTTGTTTTATGAGTACTATAGCGGCAATATCTACCGCACATGGCGTTGGTGGAATAGGTGTTATAAGGATATCAGGTGAAGATGCTACAAAAACAGCTGATAAAGTGTTTGTTCCGTTTATAGGTGAAAAAGAAAATTGTTTGCAAAAGTTGTGTGGTTATCGCGCAAAATATGGAAAAATTATTCACGATGGTGAATATATAGATGATGCAGTTGCTTTGGTTTTTAAAGCACCAAACAGCTACACAGGAGAAGATGTTGTAGAAATATCTTGCCATGGCGGTTTATACGTCACAAAACGTGTTTTAAGGGCTGTTTTAGAAGCAGGAGCTTATCCTGCTGAACCTGGTGAGTTTACAAAAAGAGCGTTTTTAAACGGCAAAATGGATTTATCTCAGGCGGAAGCTGTGATGGATTTAATTAACGCAAAAGGAAAACGTGCAAATCAAATAGCTTTTAAGATGCGAGAAGGAAGTTCATCTAAAAAAATAAACGAAATAAAAGAGAAGCTTATAGATGTTTCTGCTGGACTTAATGTTTGGGCAGATTATCCCGAGGATGACATTCCAGAAATAGATGAAAAAATTCTTAAAGAAAACGTAAATAAAATTGTTTTTGAGCTAGATAATATAATAAAAAATTATGATACTTTTAAAGCTATTAAAAAAGGTGTAAAAATAGCAATTATAGGTCGCCCAAACGTTGGAAAATCAACTCTTATGAACTTGCTTTCAGACTCTAAAAAATCAATTGTAACAGATATTCCTGGGACTACAAGAGATGCTATTGAAGAAAGCATTATGATTGGTGATATACCTGTGCTTTTAGTGGATACAGCTGGAATTCGTAGTACGGAAGATAAAGTGGAAAAAATTGGCGTTGAAAAAGCAAAAGAACACATGAAAGATGCCGAAATAGTACTGTTTATGGTTGATGCATCATCTGAACTTTCTAGCGAAGATAAGGAACTTTTAAAAATTTTAGATAAAGAAAAAACAATAGTTTTACTTAACAAATGCGATAAAGAAAGAAAAATAAAAAAAGATAAGTTATCAACATTTTTTAATAAATTTGTTGAATTATCCGCTTTACAAGGTGATGGAATAGAAAAATTGAAAGAAATTATAGAAGAACTTGTGGGCCTTTTAAAATTTGATCCCTCTGATTCTGTAATATCAAACGAAAGGCAACTTTTAGATTTAAAAAAAGCTAAAGAAACATTAAATGATATAATAAAAGAGATAGATTTTGGAGTTACTTTAGATGCAATTACAGTTCTTTTTCAGGATGCTTTAAAATTTTTTATGGAGTTCACTGGCGAAAATGTTAGTGAAGCAGTTGTAGATAGGGTTTTTTCAAAGTTTTGCGTGGGAAAATAAATAATTAAGAAGGTAAAAAAATTGGAAATAGAAGAAAATTTAACAAATAATTATGATGTGTGTGTAATAGGTGCAGGTCATGCTGGGATAGAAGCTGCACTTGCTGCGGCAAGACTTGGTTGTAAAACGATTGTTTTTGCTGTAAATTTAGATTCTGTGGGAAATTGCCCATGTAATCCGTCAATTGGTGGGACTGCAAAAGGTCATTTGGTTCGGGAGTTAGATGCACTTGGTGGAGAAATGGGAAAAACAACCGACGAATGCTTTTTGCAAAGCAGAATGCTTAATCTTGGTAAAGGTCCTGCGGTGCATTCGCTAAGGGCACAAATTGACCTCAATAAATACAAAGAAATTATGAAGCATAAACTGGAGCTTCAAGAAAATCTTTTGCTCAAACAAGCGGAAATAATAGATATATTTTTTGATAAAGATGAAAACAAATGGATTTTGACCTCAAAAAACAATATAAAATATAAATCCATTTGTGTGGTTTTGGCTACAGGAACGTTTTTGGAAGGCGTTGTTCATATTGGTGAAACTTCTTACCAGAGCGGCCCTGATGGCGTGTTTCCTGCTGTTTTGCTTGGCGAGTCGTTGAAAAAGCTTGGCATGAAGTTAAAAAGGTTTAAAACCGGTACTCCTGCCAGAGTTTTGAAATCAAGCATAAATTTTGAAATTCTGGAAGAACAGCCTGGTGACGAGAATATTGTTCCTTTTTCATATGATACGGAAAAAATTGGTGAAAATAAGGTTAAATGCTATATTTCTTGGACAAATGACAAAACTAAAGAAGTTATTTTAAAAAATATTCATCGTTCACCTATGTATAGTGGAAAAATTGAAGGTATAGGCCCAAGATATTGTCCGAGTATTGAGGATAAGATTATGAGATTTCCTGATAAAAAACGTCATCAGTTATTCATTGAGCCGTGTGGTTTAAACACAGAAGAGATGTATCTTCAAGGGATGTCCACTTCCCTACCTGAAGAAGTTCAAATTGAAATGTACAGAACTATTCCCGGTCTTGAAAAAGTAAAAATTATGCGTCCTGCATATGCTATTGAATACGATATTGCAGATCCGCAGCAAATGAATTTAAGTTTGGAATTTAAAGATTTTTCGGGGCTTTTTGGTGCAGGACAGTTTAATGGAAGTTCCGGTTATGAAGAAGCCGCTTCGCAAGGATTGATTGCGGGAATAAATGCGGCTCTTAAAGTGAAAAACCAGAAACAACTAGTGTTGGATAGAGGTACATCATATATTGGTACTCTCATAGATGATTTGGTAACAAAAGGAGTCAATGACCCATATAGAATGATGACGTCTAGGTCAGAATATAGATTGGTTTTAAGGCAAGATAACGCAGATGAAAGACTAACGCCAATCGGTAGAAAAATAGGTCTTATAAGTGATGAAAGATACAAAAAATTTGAAGAAAGTCAAAGATTAAAAAAAGAAGAAATAAAAAGAATTAGAAGCACAGTTATAGCGCCGAGTGAAGAATTAAACAAAGTTCTTGTTTCACGTGAAACAACACCGATAAATACTGGTATAAAAATAAGTGATTTATTAAAAAGGCCACAAATCTCGTACGATGATTTAACTAAATTTGACAAAACTCGTCCTAAAATTGATAAATCAGTTTTTGAAAAAGTTCAAATCGAAATAAAATACGAAGGTTACATCAACCGCCAGAACAATCAAATTAAAGAACTAAGACGTTTGGAAGAAAAAGTTTTGCCGGAAGATATAAATTATGAAGAAATTAGAGGCCTTCGTTTGGAAGCTATAGAGAAACTAAAAAAAATTAGCCCTAAAAACATCGGACAAGCTTCACGTATTTCAGGGGTAAGCCCTGCAGACATATCTGTTTTGATTGTTTGGCTTGCCGCAAAAAAACGTAAAGGAACAAAATAAAATGAAACTATTATTTGAAGAAGCTAAAAAAATTGGTATTCATTTAAATGATGAACAATTGAAAAAATTTAAGGTATATATGGATTTTCTTTTAGAATATAATTTGCATACGAATTTAACAGCGATAACCGAACCTGATGAAATGATGATAAAACATTTTTTGGATAGTGTTATACTAAATAAATTTGTTGAAATTTCGAAAAAAGCTAAAGTTATTGATGTTGGTACCGGTGCTGGGTTTCCTGGTGT
>JAFRKM010000064.1 GCA_017431755.1 Clostridia bacterium | reverse complement strand
TATTTGAAATATTATTGCAGCTTGTTAAAAATTTCATCATATTAACAAACCTTTGCGGGGTTTCTCTTGGTAGTTTAATATCCAAACAATTAAATAAATTTTCCACTGCTTTTACTGCCTGTAAGTTTTTATCTTTATTATTCATATTTAAAAATAAATTCTCCTCAAAACAAAAAATTAAACTTCTTCATTTTTCATCATTCCTACAATTTCGTCCGTATGCATACCTCTGGAACCTTTTACCAGCACTTTATCGCATGGTTTTACTATACCTTTCAGTGTTTTATATGCTTCTTTATTGCTCCTACAATGAATAGTTTTTATATCTTGATTTGCTTTTTCAGCTCCTTCATGGATATACTTTGCCATTTTACCTACTGTTATTAAAACGTCTATTCCTTCCAAAGCTATATATCTGCCGAGTTCTTTGTGAATTTCACGCGATCTTTCGCCAAGTTCCAACATATCCGCCACAACTACTATATTTTTTCCACCAGAATTCAGACTCCGTAGCACTCTTATAGAGCTTTTTACCGAATCTGGACTAGCATTATAAGAATCGTCTATTACGATTACCTCGTTTATATTTAAAATCTGCTGACGCATTGCAATATTTTTAAATTTTGCAAGACCTTTTTTTATATCTTCCAAATGAATATTCATTCTGCGTGCAATTGCTATTGCCGCTAGCGCATTATATACATTATGTATACCAAGGCACGGAATCTTTATATCTTCTTTATAATTATCCGTAACTAAAGTAAAATTTGTTTCAAAATCATTTGGCGATATATTTTCGCACCTATAGTTATAAGCACCGTTTATTCCAAATGTTATCACTTTTTTACCAGTTTCTTCAGCACCTTTCGAAAGTATCGGTAAATCACCATTTATAAAGTATGTTCCGCTATCTTTTTTTAGCATTTTTAGTTTTTCATGGCAAGTAGTTTCGATTTCTTTAAAGTTTTCAATATGAGAAAGACCAATATTTGTAATAACGCCAACGTCTACATCTGCAATATCAGCAAGTTTTTCCATTTCGCCAATCTTACTAACACCCATTTCTAAAATCACAGCCTGATGAGTTTTATTTAGATTAAATATTGTAAGCGGTAGACCTATTTGCCCGTTATAATTTCCTTGCGTCTTTAAAACATTCAAATTTTCACTCAAAACCGCTGCTATCATTTCTTTGGTTGTTGTTTTCCCCACACTACCCGTGACTCCAATAAACGGTATACTAAATTTTTTTCTATAATACTTAGCAAGATCTTGAAGCGCCGAAACAGTTGATTCTACTTCCACAAGCGCTCCATAAACATCACTTAATTTGTGATCCGACTGTACAAACGAAACAACAGCTCCATTTTCAAACGCTGATTTTATAAAATCATGCCCATCGTTACGCTCCCCTACTATCGGAACAAATAAAGAATTGTTTTTTATTTCTCTGCTATCTATGCAAACCGATTCTACCACAGTATCTGTATTACCGGAAAGAAGTTTGCCGCCAGTTGCGGAAAGGATTTCTGATATACTTATTTTTTCCATACATTAGGCCTCTCTTTTAATTTTTAATTCTTTGCAAATCTCATTTATTATTTCTCGCTCATCCATATGATATTTTTTACCTTTTATTTCTTGGTAATCTTCGTGCCCTTTTCCAGCCAAAAGAATTATATCTCCTACTTGAGCGTTTTTTATACAGTATTTTATTGCTTCTTTTCTATCAGGTATAACAACATACTTACCGCTTGTTTTGTTTATTCCTATTTTTATGTCTTCTATTATATCAAGTGGATCTTCATACCGCGGATTATCACTTGTTATAACGGACAAATCTGAATATTTTCCGGACATTTCACCCATTTCATATCTTCTTATTTTCGGTCTATTGCCTCCTGCGCCAAAAAGCGTTACGATTCTTTTTGGGCCATATTCTTTTAGCGTTGTAAGAACATTTTCCATACTAAGAGCATTATGAGCATAATCAATAAACAAAGAATATTCACTCGAAATTTTTACGGGCTCAACTCTGCCTTTAACTTTCACACTTTTTAATCCGCTAAGTATGTCTTCTTTTTTCACACCAATGTATTCACACACGGACAACGCCGCTAACGCATTATAAACATTAAACTTACCGGGAATTGGAATATAAACATTTGATATTTCTCTTTTTAAAATATTAACATCAAAGTTCACACCAATATTTCCGTTTTCGTTTACTAATTTTATATTTTTTGCTGTTATATTTGCTTCTTTATTTACTGCATAAGTAACAATTTTACAGGTATGATCTATAATTATATCGCTATATTTTTCGTCATCTAAATTTAAAAAACCGGTTTTACATTTTTTAAAAAGCATACTTTTACATTTTAAGTACTCTTCCATTGATTTATGTTCATTTCCGCCTATATGGTCATGTGAAAAATTTGTAAACACACCAAAATCAAATTCAAAACCATCTAAACGATGTTCTTTTAAACCAATTGAAGAAGCCTCAATTACACAATAAGTACAACCATTTTCATACATGTTTTTTAAATGCTTTTGAATTTCATATGATTCAGGAGTAGTATTGGGAAGTTTTGTTACCTTATCTCCGCAAAGCGCACCAATTGTGCCAATTATTCCAACTTTTTCTCCTGCTTTTTCCAAAACCGATTTGATCATAAAAGACGTTGTCGTTTTCCCTTTTGTACCTGTAATACCTATGGTTTTTATCTTTTCTGCGGGATTACCAAAAAAATTAGCAGACATTCCCGCAAGAAGCTCTCTGGTATTTTTTGTGTACAAAACTGTTAATCCGGCAACATTAATTTCTTTTTCCGCTACTATTGCAATTGCCCCATTATTTACGGCATCTTTCACATAGTCGTGCCCGTCACTGCTGCTTCCAACCAAGCAAACAAAAATATCACCTTTTTTTACTTTTCTGGAATCGTATGAAATATCCAAAACATCTAATTCTAAACTGCCTTCAGACTTAGAAACTTTTAAGTTTTTAATCATGTTTTTTATAAACACATACAATTCCCCTTTAATTTAATTATTTATGCTAAATAAATTATATATTATATTATAAAAATAATCCACGCGACTAATGTCGAACAAAAAACACATAATAAAAAAGCCACCTAATTAGGTGACAACTAGGCGCTTTTATTTTACTTCAGTAATTTTTATTTTTTCAAATGGGATTCCCGCTTGACCAGAAACAATATCCCTAATGATTATTACAGAGTTTTCATTAAGAGTCCCTGAATTTACTATCACGCTGCATTCACCATTTTGGATAGAAACAACACAATCACCAAATCCTTTAGCTTTTATAAGGTTTTCAATATTTGTTTCTTGCTGAGAATTTTTTACAAAAGAGTTAATACTTTCCTCTATTATTTTTTTACTTTCTGGATTTTGATTTGATTCATTTAATAAATTCTTTAACTTTTCGTCCAATTCATCCCGCACTTTTTGTCGATCGGATTTAGCTTGAGCAAAATATTTTTTGGATTCTTTGGAAAGTTTATCGGAATTTTCATTTTCTTCCGTTTCAGAAACTTTTGAACTGTTTACATACCTTGCTTCCCCCAATTCATGGCTTGATTCCAAAACATTGGTACTGTTTAAATTTTTGTTATCCGCAAATTGCCAATTAAGATATACTGCTGCTCCAAGCGTTGCCACTAGTGCTGTTAAAACAAGCTGACGTTTACGAAATTTCATTTTCTTCCTCCTAATTATTTTTTAAATAGATTTTGTTACGCATACACGTTTTGATGTAATATTCAGTGCAGTTGTCACCGCTTCTGTTATTCGGTTTTTTACAATTGGATCATCTCCCCCGGGACAAATAATAACAACGCCTTTTACTTTTGGCTCTATTTTTTTAACTGCAAGTGCGCGCTCTGTGCCCTCAGAATCTTTTACTGTAATATACTTTTTTTCGCAGTCATCGCTTTCTTTTTTGCGAGTAGTCTCGCCCGAAGATTTATCTTCCGAAGCCTCTTTGTTTTTTCTTTCTTCCGTTGCATAAATTGTCTCTGCAGTGTTTTCCAACGTTACAAGTACTTTTGGATTTCCTGCACCTTCTATTTTTGATACTGTATAGGTTAAATTTTTTTCCAGAAGTTCCCTGTGCGTTTCTGAGCTTGTAGATACATCGGTTTTTATTTTTGATGTTTCTACAGATTTTTCTTTTTTAGGAATCATACCTGATACAAAAATCAAAAAAACACCTAAAAATCCTACAATTACCGCTATTTTAACATAATCTTTTTGCGATACCATATTTTTAAAATACTCTTTTATTTTTATGTACAAATCATTACTCATCTTTTGTTTTTAGCCTCCTATATTTTAATAACTACTCGGGTATTACCTGAGTTTTTATGTTTAGTTTGTTTTCTATCTCTTTTTTTATTTTTTCTTCGCCACCTTGCTCGTTTTGAGAAATATAAAATTTACACTTAATCATTAATATGCAGT
>JAFRKM010000063.1 GCA_017431755.1 Clostridia bacterium | reverse complement strand
GATAATTTTTCGCACAGTGAAATGGTGACTATTATAGGTAAGAAGGACTTTAAAGAAACAGAGCTTTTTGGTTTGCAGGGGTATTATTTGCGTATAATAAATCCAGATAAAAAGTATTCAAATTCATCTGATATTGCTAAACGTCCTATTATAAATAACATAAAATTTAATGCTGTAAGAATAATTCAAAAAAATACATGCGATCCGGAATATTTTTCAATTGAAGCCGATGAAGATAATAAAGTGTGCGAATTATCCTCTCCAAATGTTTCGGAAGTTGGTGTGTGGGTAAATGAATTTGGTAGTATTTCTACAAATGAGCAGGAAGAATTCTTGAAAATGTCTAGAAAAGAAGTTATGCCGGAGTATGATGAGTACGGCAAGCTAGAAGCGCTGTGGGTAAAATGGGAAGAAGTTCCGAATTTGTTGGCTCATGGCCCGAGTGACAGAGTATATGAAATGGATTACTATAGTGGTAAGGTTCGTTTTGGTGATGGAAGAAATGGTAAAATTCCAACCGAACAATATAACGAAAGTATAAGAATAGATTATGCTGTTTGCAATGGTACTAATGGGAATCTAGAACCCGGGGAAATACAAGGTTTTGTAGAGTCTATAAGGGAAGTTTCTTCGGTAACAAATGAAGGATCCGTTATTGGCGGAGTGGATATGGAAACTGTAGATAATGCTGCAAACAGGATGTTTGGACAAGTTTCTGGTGGAAATAGAGTGGTTTCACTTTCAGACTTTGAAGACACAATTAAATATAACGACAGAAATATTTACCGTGTAAAATGTTTATCTCACGTTGATGAATATGATAACCCAGCACTTGGAGTTACGTCTATTGCGGTTTTACCGTGTAAGTTTATGCAAGGATATGAAAAATTTCAAGGAATTAAAAATCATATTTGGAAACTCAATGATGAAAAAGCACCCATTACGTTGTCCAGTTCTTCAAGGCTTAGAATTTTTGAGGTAAGATACGTTGAAACATGTGTTTCTGTTGATATTGTAATAGATGATTTTAATGCATATCAAGGTGTTTACAGTGAAGTAGAATCTAAATTAAAAGAATTTTTAAATCCGATTACAGGTAATTTTTCTAAAAAAGGTTGGGAAATAGGCGAGTTTCCTAGGAAAGAATTTATATATAACTATATAAAAGTAATTCCAAATATAAAGTGGATAAAATCTGTTAATATATTTACCAAAATAATTACTCCAGAAGGAAAAAAAGAAGTGGATTTTGAAAATGTTAAAAAGCAAAATTTTGTAGTGCCGGTGTATGGCACCCCGGAAATAAATATTACAGTTGATTAAAGGTAGGTGAAAAAACATGATAGAACTTGAAAATCTTCATAATCGCTCTTTAGATGATATTCTGGACGAATATTTAAATAAAATACCGTATCTTAGCACAGAATGGACAGACTATCAAGAGGCAGATCCAGGTATTACAATGGTTGAACTTTTTAGTTGGCTAAAATGGGTGCAGCATGAGTATTTAAACAGAAATTTTCCTGGAGTAAGTACCAAGTTTTTAAGACTTCTGGATGTAAACAGATACAAAAATAAAGGTGCTAAAGCCTTTTTGGAAGTATCTCACGTGAAAGAAAATACGGATCTTCCTATACGTACTCAGTGGAAATCAGGGGATATGGTTTTTGAAAATACTGAAAATCAAACTTTAATAAATTCTTCCATACTTAATATTGAGTTTGATAATCCCGAAATGCCTTCACAAGAAGAATATTATAAATTTGATGGAAATAATGTTTTTTATGTTTTTGGTAGAAATACTGAACGAAAAGACAAAGATGGTGTAAAAAGGAGGTTTGTAATTTCGTTTGATGCGCCAATTCCGCAAGATAAAATGTTTAATATTTTCTTTTCGATTTACAATAGCCACGACCTTAAACGTAATCCAATTAAAGAAGATAACAAATTTGTTCCAATGGCAAAAATTAAGTGGGAATACTACGGTAAGAAAAACGGGAAAAAAGGTTGGCACGAAATAAATGTAGTTAAAGACCTTACTTATCAATTTTTATTTTCTGGAATTGTTGCAATGAAAATTGATGGTACAACTGAACCTATGGATGGCGAATATAAAATTCGTGCAACGCTTATTTATGATGAGTATGATTACCCGCCAAGGATTGACAACGTTATTCCAAATGTTTTTTCAGTTGTTCAAAATGAAAGCAGATGTGAAAATATAATAATAAAAAAAGAAGAAATTTTACCGGATTTTACTGTTGATGTACCGCGCAATCTTGCTCTTTATGGAAGAACTGAAGTTTACCTGAAAAGTCATGGTGGCTGGGTAAGAACTTTTTCTCCAACGTTTAAATCTTTTACAAAAAAAGGCAAACTTACGGTTGATCTTTCTGAAGTTTGGGATGAAATAAAAAATTTAAATCCGAGCGAAGAAGCAGTTATGATTGTTTCGTGCGATCAAGATTTTAAAGATAGTATGGTACTTGGTAGTGGAACGGGAATGACAGGTCAAACTGTTAAATTTGAATTTAAAAACGTCCTTTATAGTGATTTAGAACTTTTAATTTCAGAAAAAATAGATGGAAAAGAAGTTTTCTTTAAGTGGAAACGAGTTGACGACTTTTATTCATCGGGTAAATATGATAGGCATTTTGTTTATGATGAAGACGAGAAAGTTATAACTTTTGGTGATCATGAACACGGTATGGCGCCAAGACCTGGGAATGATAATATTAGAATATGTAGCCTTAGATTTACTTCAGGCTATAAATCAAATATCAAAGATAAAATGATTTCTTCCGTAATTACTTTAAATAATGCTCTTAATAATTCTCGTGTTTTTCAAATAGCGGAAGCTACTGGTGGGCGTGATATAGAAAGTATAGAACATGCATCGGCAAGGGCTGCTGAGATATTTAGTAATCCATATAGAGCTGTTAGCAAGAAAGATTATGAAAATATAGTAAAAAGTACACCTGGGCTTATGTTTACTAATGTTAAAATACTTCCAAATTATATGCCTGGTGAAGATGTTTCAAATCAAAACTGTGTTACGATAGCGGTTAGATGGAATAGAAAAGTTGGTCTTACTCTTCCAAAAAGTTTTGAAGAAAATATTATGAATCATATTAATAAATATAGGCTAATAAATACACATGTTAAAGTGATAAGTCCAGAATATATAGGACTTATAATTACAGGAAAAATAGTTGTGGATTCGTTTTATAGAGAAGAAGATAGGACAATAGAAAAAGAAATAAAACGATTTGTAAAAAGTATGAATATAGACCTTGGAAGGACTTTACATTTTGGAGATATGTTTGGAATGATTGATAAATTAAAATATGTTTCAAGGTTAGATAGTTTAAGAATTGTTCCCATAGGTAATTTTATTCAGAAAAATGTTTCTGAAGATATATTAATCCCACCAAACGGAGTTTATTATATAGAAAAAATTGATTTTAATTATGTTAAAAATTCAGAAATTTATAAAAGCTAGGAGGCGATTACAGTGGCTTCAGGAGCGAAGTGTTTTGTTTTAAATAGAAAAACAGATTTTTTAAATAGTAGCATAACACATAATTTTAAATTTAATGAAGATTCAATAGTTTCGGCGGGAATTGGGGCACAAAACAGTGTGTATATTTCGGGGCCTTTTGACAGTATGGAGTCTGAAACTATATGGCACCGAATGAGAATGGATTTAGATGAGTCGCCAGGTATGATATATAAACTTAGAGTTTATGCAAGCGATACTCCGGAAATTAGGATACCGATTCCTGGTAAAGATGGTATTTCCCTTGTGGATATTAATGATTATATATTCGATAAGAATATTAATATAAGCCGAAAAATAGACGTTTTTGATTATATTGGAGCAAAAGTTTTTGACAATTCATTTGATGTTTTGCTCTATGGTTTAAAAGGAAGATACCTTTGGTTTTGTTTAGAAGTTGTAAATAATGATATGGGTAAAATTAAAGTAAACTCTATTAAAATTGAATTTCCGCAAATTTCATTTGCACAGTACTTACCCGAAGTTTACACAGAAAAACAGCCTCCTGATTCTTTTTTCCAAAGGTTTATAGGAGTATTTCAGTCTATATATACTGATTTGGAAGATAAAATTGATTATACCCCAGTAAAATTTGATGTGGATTCTACAAGTAGAGATTTTTTAAATTGGATAGCAGATTGGTTTTCCATTAAAGATATATCGCTTTGGGGAGAAGAAAAATTAAGAAAGCTAATAATAAAAGCAGTAAGGATATATAAAATGAAGGGTACTAAGCAGGCAGTTGCTAGAATAGTAAGCGAATATATTGGAATAGAACCTATAATTGTAGAACAGTTTGACGTACGTCATAATATGTATTATGATAAGAATAAACCAGTAATAGAAAATCTTTTTGGTAATAATGGATACGTTTTTACTGTAATGTTGCCAGAAAATTATATTCCTGATTCTGAAAAGTATGTAGAGCTTTTAAGAGTAATAAACAGCGTTAAACCGCTAGACTCAGTTTGTAATCTTGTTAGTTTAAATAATCAGACGTATTTGGACCATCACTGTTATATGGGTATAAATTCTTTTATAACAACAAATGAGAGTTTGGTGCTGAACAAGAAGCAAAAAGAAGTTAATAATTTGATAATTACAAATTCTAAAATATAAAAATAAATTATTAAAGGAAAGAGGAAAAGAGTATGAATAATAAACAATATTATCTGGCAGAAAGAAACAATTATTTCTTTGGAAAACTCATGACGGTTCGTGATTTTGAAAGTGAACAGATGTACATGAACTCAAAGCGCAAATTAAACAACAAAATGATGGGTGGATCAGGTATAGTTTCAGGACTTGACGTTATTTTGGTGGATAACAAAACATTTTCTTTAGAATCCGGTATGGCGCTTGATTATATGGGCCGGGAAATTGTTGTTCCGGAACCGTATATGAGAAGGCTTAATGTAATAAAAGGTTTTGAAGAAAATAAAGATAAGGGCATAGTATACCTTTGCCTTGCTTATAAAGAAGAACTTAAAGAAACGACTTTTTCTGTGGCGGGTTCTGGAAAATCTAATGGTGTAAGCGAAGAATTTAACCGTATAGATGAAGGTTTTGAACTATTTTTAACTGCTCAGCCACCAAAAAGCAATCTTAAATTAGATCATTTAATTAATAAAAAAGTTGAAATTTATAACGAAAATGGTATTAAAATTAGTGCGGTTATGAAAAAGTATGTAAATCCGCGCCAATGTCTGAAAGTTACTATAATTTTTGAAAAAGAAAATGTAGAAGCACCTGTTAATTTCGATTTTAATATGCAAGGTGAATTCTTTAGAGATGTAAACGGAGAAAAAGAAATCCCTGTATCATATCAAGAAACAGAAATTTCTACTTATAAAACCTATTCAAAAGATTATTATATTTATTGTGATGCAGCAGCAGATGCTCTTACAGATATAATAATAGACAGAAAATCATTTTTGCTTAAAGTTGGCAAAGATGAAATAAGGCTTACAGAAGATTTTAAATTGCCTGTGTCTATAACTACTACTCCAATAAAAGATGTTGTGGTAAAAGATTATTATTCTCAGAATTTTATAGAAAATATTGAAAATGTAGAAGATAAACATATCTATCTTGCTAAATTCCATTTAGTAAGTAATCAGCTGGATTATTTTATAGAAAGCTTTGAAAAACATCCGTTTAAACAATATCTTTACAGTAACGAACTTTTAGGGTTGCTGCAGGAGTTAGAAGAAGACTTGGAACAGACTCCACGTGTAGAAAACAAAACTAAAGCTGCTGAAGAAACAGTACCTCAAGTGTTAGATCTCCCGAAAATTAAAGCAGATAATATTGTAACAGGTGTAGAGAGAATAAACCTTGGATTTAGTCCAAAAGTTGGTAAATCATATTATTCATATGAATTTGTGCATGGTTTGGGAGAAGGCAATGTGGCAGTTGTAACTGCAATAGATAACAAAGCAAATTACCTAACTGACGATAAAGGCCTTTTGATTTTTGGTGATAAAGGAATATTCTCAAAAGATGAAATATCAATCTCAGCACCAAATGTAACAATAGGTGCGATTGCTAATGCTAAAAAAGGTACAGTAAAGCTTGGAGTTAAACTTAACGAAAAAACAAATGCTCAAGCAGTAGATGTTCGTTGGTGGGCATTTAAACCGTTTGAAGCTAAAGAAGAAGACGATATTGTAATAGATGAAAATATACGTGTGGTAATTACACCAAATACAACCCGCATCAAACCGCTTGAACAAGTAAGGTTTGAAGCTCATATAGACGGTTCTATAAATCAAGAAATACGTTGGGCAATGGCGGAAGAAAACACAGGCACAATTGATAACAACGGTCTTTACACTGCGCCGTCCAAAGAAGGTGTGTATGAAGTTAAAGCTTACAGCGTGAAATTTGATGGAAAATCAGACTCAGCATACGTTGTGGTAAGCTCCGCTGAATAAAATCAAAAAGCATAAAAAGAAAAGGCTTCACATTTTAGTGAAGCTTTTTTATTACCTGGATTTATTGTCTAATTTTCTAAGAGTTGGTTTTATTTTTTGTTGCATTAAGAACTTTTTGAGAAAGAGTAGATGATGTGGATGGATTAGTAATTCTTGTAATAAATTGTTGGATTTCCTGTAGTATTTTAAAATTATTTTCTATAAATTTATTTATATCAATATTAATAGAATTGTCGTTAAGTTGATCATTTATGGTTTTAATTTCATTTTTTAGAGTGTTAATTATGTTATTAATTGGTTTAATAGCATTTATTAGGGAGTTGAGGGCTTTAATGTCTAAAGTGTTTATTTGATGGATTGTTTCAGTTTTTTGTGTCTCATCGAATAAATCCTTTAGATTTTTTTCTAAGGGGGTTAATGTTTTTAAATTTTTTTTGGCTTTAGAAAAAGCTTTTGACATTTTTGTAAGAGCGATTTCTACAGTTTCTGTTTTTTTAACTAGTTCTTTGATGTTGTCATCTTTAAATTTTTTTGAAAAAAGTTTTTTCAGGGGATTCATAGTAAATCAACGTCCTTTCATTTTAAAATAGTTATAACTATGTGCAGGATTATATATATATATTATATATAT
>JAFRKM010000062.1 GCA_017431755.1 Clostridia bacterium | reverse complement strand
TTAAAAATTAAAAAAGCACTTGATTTTATAAGTTTAATTGATGCATAATAGAATATGTGGTTTATTTTTCGTTTTTAAGGAAGTGATATCAATTAAACTTGTGTTTAAAAAAAGTAAAAAACTTATAATAAAAATTATTATATTTTCTATTATTGCTTACATAGTTTTTTTGTTTATCAATCAGCAAGTAAAAATAAAACAAAAAAGAGACGAACTTGCAAACATTAACGAACAAATTAAAACCGAAAAACAAAAAAAAGATGAGCTTATGAATTCATCTGAATACGAAGATGGTGAAAATAAAAAAGATAGCTCAAAAGTAAGAGTTTTTGAAAATGTGATGGAATAATTTCATTTTAAACATTTTAAGGAGGAAGTAATTTTTTTATGCATTTTGAGGTAGGAGCAGTAGTAGAAGGAAAAGTAACTGGTATTACAAAGTTTGGAGCTTTTGTGGATTTAGGAGAAGGCAAATCCGGACTTGTCCATATATCAGAAGTGTCAAACACTTTTGTTAAAGAAGTAAGTGACCATTTAAAAGAAGGGCAACCAGTTAAAGTTAAAATTATAAAATTAAATGATAAAGGAAGATATGAACTTTCTATCAAACAAGCAAACGAAAAAAAATCCCCTGTACAAAAAAGTGAAAATTTTAAACCTACAAATCAGTCACTTGACTTTGAAGATATGATAAATAAATTCAAAAAATTAAGCGATGATAAACTTTCTGATTTTAAAAAGAAAACCGAAGTACGGCGCCCTAGGAACACTCATAAAGGTTAATAATCATGCTGCTTTTAAACCAAAGCCAATATAAAGCTTTGGTTTAAATTTTTTTATGAGTAAAAGTGTTGTAAAAAACTTAATTTTGATATAAAATATAAGTTTGAAAGTATCTTTTTCAGGAGGAATTTTATGAGGATAAAATTTGTTAAAATGCACGGCTGCGGAAATGACTACGTGTATATTAATTGTTTCAATCAAAATATAAAAAATCCCGAGGAGCTCAGTGTTGCTCTTTCTGACAGACGTTACAGTGTAGGCGGAGACGGAATAATACTCGTTGGCCCTTCCGATATTGCAGACGCAAAAATGCGTATTTTTAATAAAGATGGCAGCGAAGGGAAGATGTGCGGCAATGGCATAAGATGCGTTGCAAAATATCTTTTGGATTTAAATATGATAAAAGATGAGCACAATATAAAAATTGAAACACTAAGTGGCGTTAAAAATCTAGATATTTTAAAAAATAGCGGAAACGAAGCTTTAGTTAAAGTGAATATGGGAGAAGCGGAACTGGCCTCTGAAAAAATACCGGTGATTTTTAACAAAGATAAAGTTATAAACGAACCAATCACAGTAAACAAAAGTGTTTATAATATCAGCTGTATATCTATGGGAAATCCACACTGTGTAATATTTTGTGATGAAGTTTATTCAATTAACGTAAAAGATATAGGTTCAAATCTTTCCTCTTATAAGATTTTCCCTGAGGGAGTTAATATAGAGTTTGCAAGTATAATGGACAAAAATAATATTTCTATGAGAGTTTGGGAAAGAGGAAGTGGTGAAACCTTAGCTTGCGGAAGCGGTGCGTGTGCAAGCGTTGTTGCAGCAGTAGAAAATGGTTTTTGCAAAAAAAATGAAGATATAACTGTTCATTTGCGCGGCGGAAAATTAATAATAAATTATTCGAACGACGGAATTTTAATGACAGGAAATGCAATAAAAGTTTTTGAAGGAGAAGTAGAAGTATGACAAAGTATGTTTTTGTAACCGGCGGAGTAGTATCTGGTCTTGGCAAAGGGATTACTGCAGCCTCACTCGGAAGACTTTTAAAGTCTCGTGGGCTTAAAGTAATGGCTCAAAAATTAGACCCATACATAAATGTAGACCCAGGAACGATGAGCCCGTATCAGCACGGAGAAGTTTTTGTGACAGAAGACGGAGCAGAAACTGACCTAGATCTTGGCCACTATGAAATATTTATTGATGAAAATTTAAATAAATATTCCAATTTAACAACCGGAAAAGTTTACTGGAATGTTCTTCAAAAAGAAAGAAAAGGAGAATATCTTGGTGAAACCATTCAAGTTATTCCTCATATAACAAACGAAATAAAAAAATTCATATATTCCGTTGGTGAAAAATCAAACGCAGATATAGTTATAACAGAAATTGGTGGAACTACAGGTGATATAGAAAGCCAACCGTTTTTAGAGGCAATAAGGCAAGTTTCTTTGGAAGTCGGGAAAGACAACTGTGTCTTTATACACGTTACGCTAATTCCTTATATTTCAAGTTCCGGCGAATACAAATCGAAGCCAACTCAGCATTCCGTAAAAGAACTCAGGTCACTCGGAATAAACCCAGATGTAATTGTTGCTAGATGCGATCAGCCGCTTACTAAAAGTATTAAAGATAAAATTTCACTCTTTTGCAATGTTAAACCTGATTGTGTTATTAATAATATTACAGTTTCTTCACTCTATCACGCACCCTCAATGCTTGAAGATAATAGCTTTTCAGATATAGTTTGCAGAGAACTTAATTTAGATTGCCCTGAAGCAGATATGACCGAATGGGACGAAATGCTTAGTAGAATAGATAACCGCAGCAAAAAAGCCAAAATTGCACTTGTTGGAAAATATGTTCAGCTTCACGATGCTTATCTTTCTGTGGCTGAAGCTCTTAACCACGGCGGATTTGAAACTGACACGAATGTTGAAAAAAAGTGTATTGATTCCGAACTAATTACAGAATTTACTGTAGAAGAGCATTTGGGAGATTGCGACGGAATTTTGGTCCCTGGAGGATT
>JAFRKM010000061.1 GCA_017431755.1 Clostridia bacterium | reverse complement strand
TATGATTTAAAAACACTTTAAAAAGCTTCAGTATAACGAGCTAAAATTAGCTCGAAATATTGAAGCTTTATTTTTTTAGAAAAAGTGTTGACTCTAACGCAGCGTAATAGTTTATTATAAAAATAGAGTCTAAAATATATTTAGAAAAGTCTTAAGCCGACAAAAGAGTTTTCTATTCTTAGACTCAAAAAATAAATGGAGGTGAAATTTATATGAAAACGGTAAAACAAGTTTCAGATTTAACAGGAATTAGTGTAAGGGCGCTTCATCATTATGATAAAATAGGTCTATTTAAACCAAGCGCGTATTCTGATTCGGGCTATAGGCTTTACAGCGACGAAGATTTAAAAATTTTGCAGCAGATTTTATTTTTTAAAGAGCTTGATTTTCCGCTTGGTGAAATAGAAGCTATAATGAACAATCCTAATTTCGATAGGGAAAAAGCACTTTTGAGTCATAAGAAATTACTCACATTAAAACGCAATAGGCTAAACAAATTAATAAAACTTGTTGATAAAACACTTAAAGGAGATGATACTATGAGTTTTAGTGAATTTGATATTTCGGAAATTGAAAAACTTCAAAAACAATATGCTGATGAAGCTAAAGAAATGTATGGGAATACCGATGAGTACAAGACGTTCCAAGAAAAAACAAAAAATTATAGTAAAAATGATTGGGCAACTCTCTACCAAAAAATAGAAGTGATTTTTGACAAATTTGCAAATGTTATGGATAAAGGAATAGACTCGAAAGAAGTTCAAGATTTAGTGAAAGAGTGGAAAAACTTTATATCTGAAAATCTTTATAAGTGCAGCAATGAAACGCTTTTGGGTTTATCGAAAGTATATATTGATGATGAAAGATTTACAAAGAACATTGATAAACATAAAAAAGGCTTAGCTGAGTTTATAAGTGAATCAATTAAAATTTACTGTAAATAAAAATTGCCACCGGATTTTTGTGTTCGGTGGTTTTTTGTATATATAATTAAAATGTTAAAATTATAAATTTTTTCAAAAAAGTGTTGACATTGACGTTACGTAAATCTTTATAATTGAAATAGCTAGAGGAGGTGAAATTATGAAAACAGTAAATGAAATTTCTAAAATAACAGGTTTGAGTAAACGTACTATAAGATACTATGATCAAATAAACTTACTTAAACCAGAAGCAATTTTAAAGTCGGGATACAGACTTTATGGTAATAAGTCTCTTGAAAGATTACAGCAAATTTTAATATTTAGAGAGCTTAATATTCCACTTAGTGATATTAAAGCAATCCTTAATAATAAGGATTTAGACAAATTGCAACTTTTAAAAAGCCATAAGCAATTACTTATTTTAAAAAGAGATCACTTAAACGATATCATATCATTAGTGGATAAAATTATAAACGGAGATGGTAAAATGAGTTTTGATGAATTTAATATTAATAAAATAGAACAATCGATGAAACGAAATTCTGAATTTTTAAAAAATTATGATAAAAATTTATATAATGAAAAATTTGATAAAAAAGTAATCAATTCCATAAAAGAAAATCCTGAAATTATAAAACTAATGTATGAAAGCTTAGAAAATTATAATGAAATGTTAAAAAGCGCCCCGGAAAGAATAAAAAACTATAATAATATTAAGGATCAAATGGATGAGATTGATAGAAAATTAGGAGAATCACAAAATAAAGGAGTAGATTCCCCAGAAATTCAAAATTTAATAAGTAAATTCGATAAATTACTGTTTGAGATGAGCGGAGCAGGTTTTAAACAAATCGCAAAGACAAAAGAGTATAATAAAAAGTTGATTTTAAATAATCCTCAACTATTAGAAGAACATAAAAAAGAGTTGAAATCGATAGCTAAGATACATGATGATAAATTTGGAGAAGGTGCGTTTGAGTTTAGGTGTAAAGCGATTGATTATTATGTAAAAGCTTAATTTTTAAATTATTGAATAATCCCATTTGGTTTTCTTTAATTTTTTCTGTAAAAATAAAAAATCTCGCCATATTAATTATAGGTGAGATTTTTTATGGTACCGGTGGCCGGACTTGAACCGGCACGGTATTGCTACCGAGGGATTTTAAGTCCCTTGCGTCTACCTATTCCGCCACACCGGCATAGAGTATAGCTTACAATATTAATTTTAAACTTAGCAAGAAAAAAAGTCAATAAGAAATTTTGAAATACTTTTTTAACTGTGATTGCTTTTATATAAAGTTTTATAATATATTACAATTTATTTTTAGTTATTGCCAATATTTGTTTTTGTAAATAATATGAAAGCCCCCAGGATAGGGGGCGTAGAAAAAGTAAATTATTTTACTGTGTGAAGCCTGTTAAGTTCTGCCAAGTAATTTACATTGTAGTTTAAATTTAAAAGTTTATTTAAACTATCGAGCGCTTTTTCATAGTTTTTTTCTGTGTTTTCAATACTATAATATGAGCAGTTTTCCAAAAATTCAGCAAAGATATGTTCGGTTTTGGTTTTGCTTTCGTTTTCTAAAATATTATTAAATAGTTCCTGGAGTTCATATCGTGCATTTGAGTCTGGTTTATTAATATTTTCAAAAAGAATTTTTAGCTGTTCTTTTTGTGATGTGGTAAATTTTTCCCACATCGGATTTGTTTCGCTTGAACTGTCGCTAAACCCAGACGCTAGTCCATTATACTTATTTATTATAAACGAGAGAGTATCTGACCCTATTTTTGAAGAAGATTTACCTAAATTATTAGAAAAATTTGCTTTCCCGTATTTATCTATTCCTATATTTAAATTTGTAAGTGATGAGTCTGTTCTTCCTATATTTTTAAGTGTCCATATGTCTTCGTTTTTAATAATTGGATTAGTACTTCCTGGTAAAGGCTTAATTGTATTTCTCCCTAAATTTTTATTTACTTTTGTAAGGAAAATATCAAGAAAAATATATTTTTTTTCTGATAAAACGGTTGGAATTTTTGCGGTAGTTTTAATTCCTAGTTCTTTTAAAATGTTAGAAAAATCTTTTTCAACTACTCCCAAAGCTTCTTTACATGAATTAGAAAGATAATTGTTTTTGCTTTCGGATAGTTTTTTGATTAATTCTTTAAATTTATTTTTTATGTTATGTCTTCCTAATAGTTTATCACCAGCCATAGGTATTTGTAATCTTACTGTGATGTCTTCGGAGTTGTCAAATTTAGCTTCACTTTCGTTTTGGCTGTAATCAATTCCAAGGGAGGTTGTTCCTACAGTAGGTAATTCAAACTGCATTTGGCCTATTACAGAGTTAACGTTTGATGTATAAGTGGTTTCGAAATTAGGGTTTCTTTTAAAGAAATTCTTAGAAAACGTTTGCATTTTTGAAAGATTATTTATTTCACTATATAAAGATTTAAAGAGCTTTAAGTTTTCTTCGCTGTCGCAATACTCTCTTAATTTTACTGCGGTGGCTATTGCGGTTTTTAAAAAGTCTAATCGTCCTTTTATTAAACTGTTGATTATTCCTAGCCAATTTAGCTCTATTTTATCTTTTAATGCCTGTGCATGAGCTTTGTCTTCTTTTGGCAAAGAATCATCAGACAATATACATAGGCAAGAGTTATATTGTTTGAGGTCTCCTAACATATTAGAAACAAGTAACGAAAGTGCTTTTTGATTTGTTTCTTTGCTGTTTGTTTCATTTTCAAAGTAACTTTTTAAGTTTTCTTGAGTTTCTATGTATTTTTTGTTTTTTTCTTGATTTAAAAATTTAGATATTTCATATGAGCTTTCAGCATATTTAGAGGGGCTACAGTCTTTTTTTATTAGTTTTATATATGAATGGCGCATAGAAGTACTAATTATTTGAGACTGGATTTTTGTTTCCATTCCAAGTGACGCTAAACATTCTGCCTCTGCATTTAAACTGCATGCTGAAGTTGCGGATAATTGCGAGTCGGCATATGACGAGGAGGTTATCTCTGGAAGTCTAAACTTAATGTTTTGTGGGATTATATTATAAACTTTAAGATATGTGTTTATAGAATTTTGCATATTGGAGAGCAGTTGCTTTTCTGCTTTTTTCATTTCATCTCTTGATTTAGCTATTTTTTTAATATCAGGTTCTCTAAGCTCAACGGAGCTGATTTTTCCGTTTTTTGCATAAGAATCCAAAAATTGTTCTAGTGAATAAAAAATCAAGGTCCGTGTTGTGCCTAGATTATATCCTACTGAACCAGAAAGGTATTTTGCGACTCCCGAACCAACAGAAATTTTGACGTTTCCGGAAGTGTCTATTTTATAAAATGCTTTTTCGCTAGATCCTTCATCGTTAGAAACGTTTGCCAAAATGCCAATATTAACTCCTCCGGTGGATACACTTGTGTTTACGGCTCCGGTTTGAGTGGCGCTTTGAGAGGTCATACTGTTTTCTACTTTTTCTCTGCTGTTTTTTAAAATATTATCTGCTATTTCTCGAGATATAAACACTTGATATGCATCTTTCATTGATGATATAAATTTAAAAAACAAATTGTTATTAGGAATAGAGCCTTCTATTTCCATTAGTTTTTTTATACTGGTAAGTCTTTCTAATATATTAAATCTTTTTGTGATTCGGGAATCTTCAGAAGTTTTAATATAATTTGCCGTGTTTTCAATGCGTTCTTTTAATAGAGGGTTATTAATTATGTTTTGGATTTCGGGTGAATCTTTATCTGTAAAAACCGAGGTTTTGTTATGTAAAACAAATTCAAGTACTTCTTTTAAAGCTACGTCGAGGTTATTTGCTTCGAATAAATCCAGGTTTAAATCGTCGTTACTTTCAACGGAAAATCCCTTTTCTCTTAAAATTTCATATGGATCATTTTTTTTAATAGTTTGGGCCGTTAATTTTGAGTCGGTAGTTGAGGGGCCTTCATTTTTTCCCCCTTTTGTAGGTGGGTCAGCTTTTACGGAAGAAAACATTAAACACATAAGGCTACTGCATAATAAATATTTAAAATATTTTGGTTTTGACATGGTGCAACACTCCTATATTTTTATAAATTTGATAAATTAAATTTATCATGTAAGTATTATATTTAAAAAACTATTCAAATTCAACATATAAAATCAATATATTTATTTCTAATCGATAGTTATTTACAAATATCTCTATTAGTATTTATAAAAAGCAAATTCATTTGACATATTTTACCTAATAATGTAAAATAATGTAAAAGAGGTGAAAATATGACAAATATGCTGTTAATGTTGGATAATTTTTGTTAATATATTGAAAACATTAAACTTTACAAAATAATTTTTAATTTTGATATTGATTTTTAATTAAACAATAATTACAATAATAAATAAATGTGATTTTAAATCACCATAAATTAAATCTATTTTGACGGGAAGGGTTTTCACTATGTTTAATAACTTATATAAAGAAATCGATTCAATTAAAATAATTGTAATTGACGATGATTTTATTATTTCTGATAAATTATGTAAGTTTTTAGCTAAAAATGAAAAATTTGAAATTTGTGCATGTTTTAAAAGTGGTATTGATGTGATAAAAGAAATGAATTTTTATAAACCGGATCTTGTTATTGCAGATGTTTCCGCTAAAGATCATGAAAATGAAAGCGTTTTTAAAAAGCTGAGTGGCTTGGCAGAAAATAAGCCAGATATTATAACTATGTCGTCATTAAAAAGTGATGATAATTTAGAAGAATTATTTAAAATTGGCATAAAATACCATATAAGAAAGCCAATAATTTTTTCTTTGCTGGAAGATGCTATTTATTCAGTTTTTAGTGAAAAGCCAAGTGGCAAACATATATCTAAAATTGGTAAAATAAAGAAATTTGTAAGGCTTCTTGGAGTGCCAACGAATATTTTAGGGTATACCTATATATGTGAATCGCTAAATTATATGACGGAAAACACTCGTGTGATGTTTTTAAACGAAATTTATAAACTTATTGCTAAGGATAATATTACGTCCAGCGAATCGGTAGAGGTTTCTATAAGGAATGCAATTAAAAAGACTATTAAAGTAGGCAGTGATGAATTTTTGAAAATTTTTGGAGAAACCGCTGATTCTTTGAGTAATTCTAAATTTTTAACTACTATAAAAGAGATTTTATATGAGAAATTTTTATAAATATAAAGCATTATGTAAAACAAGCTTCTAAAACAAGAAAACACCTGTTGTGAAGCTTGTTTTTTTATCTATTTTCTTTTTCCAAAATTAAAATTGGGTCTATAAATTTTTCATCTTTTAAAATCATAAAATGAAGATGTGGCCCGTCTAAAATTTCACAAGGTACAATTCCTATTACGCCAATATTTTGTCCGGTTTTTACTCGGTCACCTTTTTTAACTGAAACGTTGTTTTCAAGCCCTGAATAATATCCGGTAAATTTACCGTCGTGTTCTATGAGTACAGTTGTTCCATAAGAGGAATCATTATAAATGTCTTTTACTGTACCAGTTGTTATTGCTTTTACTGCACTGCCCGTTTCGGCTTTAAAATCGGTTCCTTCGTGTGACCTCCAGTCCGAAAGTGTTTTTGAATAGACGGGCTTTCCGCTGCTAAATTCTTTTAGAACATTGTTTTCCACTGGATATTCAATTTGCAGTTCAGAAAGTGATACCGAGGATGTTTCTTGTACCTCTTCGGAGTCGTCATTACTTGTGGGTGATTTTTCTGGAATTGGTTTTCGGTTTGTTTTTTCATTTTCTTCTTTTAAATG
>JAFRKM010000060.1 GCA_017431755.1 Clostridia bacterium | reverse complement strand
ATTTCGTCTTGACGGTTTTTATTTAATTCATCTGGCTTTTTGTTAGCTTCAGTTGCTGTTGCTCTAGCCTCTTCAGTTGATTTTTGTCTTTCGTCAATTTCTTCTTTACGGTTTTTATTTAATTCATCTTGCTTTTTGTTAGCTTCAGTTGCTTTTGCTCTAGCTTCTTCAGTTGCTTTTCTTCTCTTTTCAATTTCTGCTTGACGATTTGCAATATCTTCTTTAACGTTTGTTTTTTCTTCTTCTATTTCTTCATCAGTCTTCCGTGTTTTCCTATTAAGCCATGCTTGCTTAATATAATTTTGCTCATTTTTATCAAAATCTTTAAGGTCTGCATCAGAAGGCTCTGAATCTTGCATTATCAATTCTTCAATTTTTTTAGCTTTATCACTTGCCGCCTTTTCTGCCTCTTTCTTTTTATTTTCTACGTCTTCAGTACTCTTTGATTCTTTTGCCTTCCGCGCTTTGGTAATATAATTCTTTTCATCTTCACTAAAGTCTTTAAGATCTTCATCAGACGGATCATCTTCTTGCATTATCAATTCTTTCATCTTTTTGAGTTTTGCTTTTATTGCTTTTAAGTCATTATTATGTTTTTCCATTTCTTCTTTCTGGCTTTCCTTTGCTTTTTCATGTTTTTCATATACCGCACGCGCTTGCTCATCAACATCGCTTTCTTGATTTACAGCACCAACCATAGAAAATGGTTGAAGTGCAGTTGCCTCACGGGTAATTCCCGTGTGGACAATCGTCATATCTTCTATAAGCAAACTACCGTTTTCTGCATCTAAATCAGAAACACGCCACTCGGTCATACCCAAAGACAAAAACGAATAAAGCCCAAGTAAGCGTTTGTTTGTTCTATCATAAACATGTATAAAACCCAAAGCAGGTCCCTTTTCCAATGCTCCTTGCGGGCTACTGGATGCTGCAGCAATTAAAGCTGCTTTTCTCCCGATAGCATTTGGTATCATTGCTGCTGCAGAACGTACAGTAGCATCAACAGCTTGAGGATATCTAATCATAAGGCCACGGCTAAAACTAAGTGTAAAAGAGCTCTGATTAGGTTCTTCCACTATAATACCATGGTCGTTAACTCCACCTTCATTAATGGTACTGATTTGTTTATTTACAGATATACCGGAAACATTTTTAAAACCAAAAGTAAACTCATTTAAAGTTACTATAAAATTAAACCCTGAACTAACGTATTTCATTGCAGAAACTCTCATAGGGTGTTGCCTTTTGGCATACCCTCCGCTAGAACTTATGTTATTTGCTCCAGTTACTTTGGTAGAAATTTTATTTAAAAGACCTGATCCCCAATCAGCACCAAAAGCCATATATTAACTGCACCTCCATGCACCTAAAAGCTATAATTCATCACTTATATCAAAAATGTTTTTACGTTCTTTATTTGTACTTGCATTCATTTTTTTATTTATTTTAGAAATTTCCGTGCAGAACTTTATTCTTTCTTTATGCGGTAAAAGCATAATTTCTTCTCTAGACCAATGAAAATAATAAGCCAAAAAAGCTATCTCTTCATAAAGAACCTTTGTAGGATAACTTTTTAGGCTTCCCCGAAAAAAGGCATTTCATATTTAAACTCATGACCACATTTTGGACAAAGTACATTAACTGCAGGCGGTTCAACTGCATTAATTTTTTGGTATAAATCTTGCAAATACGCCATATCAGCAGTAAATAAACTCTCAATTACATGCGCATCTACTTTTTTTAAAGTTCCTAAACTAAGTACTACCCTTTCTAACAAAAGTATACTAAGATATCCTGGATTCATTTTTACTCTTGGATCATTTAAAGGAACTATTTCATCTGCCGCATTTGCAAGCCTCATAACTCCTTTTTTATGAACTGTACCGTTTTTATCAATATACCCTTTAGGTAATTCAAAATTTACCTCTGTTTCAAATGAACCTGCCATTAAAATCACTCTTTCTTATATTTATTATTAATATAGCATCCTCTCCTCGCCTAAAAAATTTAAGCGAGGAGAATAAAAACTTTAATAGTTTATAAATTTTAAAACATGCATTATTAGCCTGCTGTAGCTGTAATATCTCTTTTAATACCTTCGTGCTGAAGTGTAAGAGTTTCAATAAGAATTGATGAATCTTCTGCACTAAGGTCAGATGATTTATAACTACTCGGCCAAGCGTTAATAACTTGCCAGCTGGCAGTTGGAGAACCTGCATTATCAAAAACAGTAATTACTGCATTAACTGGCTTAAAGGTTTGCCCTTCTAGATAATCACTGAAGAAATTGTAAAGCAATGGATTTGAATATAGTCCTTTTTCAAGCGTAATTTCATCATAGTTTACAAGGCCAGGAAGTTTTCTTTTGGTAAGAAATCCAAATCCGCCCTCTCTATACTCTTGAACATCCACTGTAGAGCCAAATCCTGAAACACTTTTAAAAGATGTGGTTCCAAGGCCTTCAAAGTCAGCAGTGAATCTAAAACCTCTAAGTGGTGCAGATAATCCCCCTGGCCCAACATTCGACCCAGTGGTTGTCAAAACTTCTGTACCAAGATTTTGAATTCCTGTAGTTGCTACGTCTGACATTTAAATCATTCTCCTTCCTTTAAAATATTATTAATTATTCTCCTGTTTTTTGAGTTATTCTAAAGATTACGAACTCAGCAGGTTTAACCGGTGCTACACCGATCACACATATCATACGTCCGTTATCAATATCATCTTTGCTCATAGTATTTGGACCAATATCTACAAAGAACGCTTCTGACGGTGATCCGCCCACAAGTGCTCCACTCCTCCAAACACTTTCTAAGAAGAGCTCAATCGTTCTTCTTACTCTTGCCCAGAGTTGTTCATCATTAGGTTCAAATACTACCCAGTTAGTATTTGCTTTAATTGATTCTTCCAGATATATAAACAGACGTCTGACGTTTACATATTTCCAGAGTGGCTTAGATGAAGCAGTTCTCGCTCCCCATACTCTAATTCCCGCACCTGGGAATTTCCTTATAAGGTTTACACCTTTTGGATTGAGCATATCTTGTTCGCCAACACTGTAGTTTACAAACAATCCTGTGCAATTTGCTATAACTTCATTAGCCGGTGCTTTATGAACACCTCTTGAGTTATCACTTCTTGCAAATATACCCATTATTGAACCGGAAGGTGGAATAAATGTGTCTTTTTTATCAAGCGGGTCAAAAACTTGTAACCACGGATGATACATTGCGCAGTAATCGCTGTCTACAATATCCCTATGTTTCATAATATCAGCAACTGTTTTGGCAGTCATTGGTACATCTAAAACAGCAAATCTGCTGCCAAGATTTTCACAGTGTGCTACCAAAGAAAGCTGTACATTTGGGCTTACTATACCAGGAACAGCCATAATACTTACATCTGTATTATCAACAAATGATTGTATACCAGTTCTTGATCCTGGTCCCTCATCTTTACCTATAAAATCATCATCAGTAAGGCTTGCTGCTGTACCATTTAATCCACCGGAAAGTGTAATGGTGATCTTATCGCCTTTACCTTCAAATACTTGTCTAATTACATCCATAGGTGATACAGCTGTATCAATAGGTTGAGCTTTAACATTTACTATATTTGATTGAGCCATAACCTTTTCAATGAATGAAGGTGATGCAGCATTAAATGAAACACCGCTATATTTTTCAACGTCACCGTTATAATCCACATCTAAATTAATTTCACATGTGCTTACGGTTGTTTTTGGAAGAAGGGCAGTATCTACAACATTTCCACTAAATTTAGCGGCAAATGTTACAACATCTCCCGTTGCGTTGGTAATTATACCAAACTGATCTTCCTTTCCACCTTTTAATACCACTACATCACCAGGATTAAATCCTGCTGCGTTTTTAAAGCGATATTTTCCTTCGCCCAAATCTTCAAGTATTTGAGTTTTGTTGTTTGTCACTTCTTCAAAAGTAATAACAACTGAGTTACCCCATGCGCCAGGATCTTTTGCCTGAATATCCAAAACGCTTTCCTTACCTTTTTTGGTAACTGCTTTTGAGATTTTTGCATCCTTTGGCGCAACACGCATAATAAATGCTCTTGATCCGCCGTTTGCAAAAAAGTGGTTTACTGCATGAGCTAAAAATCTGTACTGACCAAATTCATTTTCATGCAGATACCCGCCAAATTTACGGGTAAAATCTGCCGGACCGGTTACTAAAACAGGTGATCCTACTACAGGTCCCCTTTCAGCAACACCAATAAATCCTGCTGTGCTTGTTCCAACGCCTTGCATAGGAGTCGGGCCGCTGTCAAATTCTTCAACGTAGACTCCAGGAGATAAATACTCTGCCATAATCGTGTCGGTTCACTACTAAAATATTTAGCAAGAACCTTTCAACTCCTTTCCAAAAATAAAATAAATTTTTTGCTTTGAAAAAATCAAAGCGGGTTGTGGGATAACATCTTATGTGATTTTCACATAAGCACTTAGGTTATGCTTTGCCCACTATATTAACACATAAAAAAGGGAAATGAGCCCTAGTTTATTGCTAATCAAAATTAAATTTTCAAACTCCTTATTATTTTTATAAGTTCTTTTTTGCTTAATTTTTTTATCTTTTCAAAGTCTTTTTCTTTCATATGCTCTTTTAATATATTTTTCAAATCATCTACGCTAAGATATTCTAAATTTGCCATGCTTGAAAGCTCTTCAATCCTCTTTTTTCTAATCATCGCTTCATCAGGGTCAATTTTCTTTTTAATTATATTTTTTTTCATTTTATCCACAAAACCTGTAATTTCTTTTAAAAGCTTATCATTATCTTGCTTTTTTTCTTTTTTTATGTCTCTTATATTTTCTTTTTCTTTGTTTAATTTTTCTTGCTGTGAAACATTATTTGTTCTAATTAGTTTTAAATCTTCCAATTTTTCATCATCTTTATCGTCAGAATAAAGAAGTTCGTTTTCTCTATCTACTATTCCATCACTGTCTTTAACAAGCTTTTCAACTTTTGTTGTTTTAGGGTCATATTTAAAACTAATTTTACTTGAAGTAAATTTTTTTTGACCTCTTTTTTGTTCTCCACCAAAGTAAGTATTTGGTTGATTTAGCTTTTTTTCAGATACATTTGTTTCATTTTTTACTTTATCAGGAACAATAGAAAACGCAATACCTTTGTCTTTTTTAAATTTCTTATATCCAATTTGCATGCTCCCAAAAGAAGTTTCAAAATACCCTAAATTATCTGATAAAATTTTTTCTTTGTTCATAATTGCAGGTATCACAGAAGAAGGTTTAATATCTTTTTTTAAAAATTCATGTTTTTTTTCATTCCCACTTTTTAAATTTTTTTCGTCCCACCATTTTGTGCTGCCGGAATGATTTTTTAAAATGTAATATTCAAGGGTATTGTCGTTTTTTTCGGTTTTGCTTTTGTCAACACTCTTTTTATAATTAGAATTTTTAAACAAAGCTTTTTCTCCTTCCAACAAACATTTTTTGTCAAAGTTTTTATCATCCCCCTTTTAAACTAAAATACTATCAAAATAAGATTTGATACAACAATTTAAATAAATTAAATAAATTTACTATAATTGTTGCTGCAAAGACTTTTTTTTATAATATTTTAAATATATGACAGTATTATAGCATGAACTTTTAACGTAAACCATTAATTTTTGGCTAAATATTTATTTATTTTTTGTTTTTTATAATAATTTTCAAAAAAAATTACTTATTTAATTGAAATAATCTTACAAAATTTAATATGTAGGATTATTATTTCCGTTTAATCCAAAGCTTATTGAAAGAGCTTGATTAATTTTATTCATAAATGCTTTTGTAGTAGAGCCTCTTTTTTCTTTCAAGCGTTTTTTATCAAGCGTTCTAACCTGTTCCAGTAAAACCACAGAATTTTTTGAAAGTCCACACCCGCCGGAAGCTAAATTTATATGAGTTGGTAAATTTGTTTTTGTTTCTTGGCTAGTTATAGCTGCGGCAATTACAGTTGGGCTGTATTTATTACCAACGTCATTTTGAACAATAAGCACTGGCCGAACACCGCCTTGTTCAGAACCCACCACCGGACTTAAATCTGCATAAAATATATCTCCACGTTTAATTTCCATAAAATACACCTCATCAAAAATACTTGATAAAGATATTATTTGCTAAATAACCAGCATTTAAACATAAAAAAGCACCTGAATTTTCAATTCAGATGCTTAAATTAAACACATAATAAATTTATTTGATTTATCATAACATGCAAAATCTACACTTAAAAAAATTTTAAATATTAAACCTAACTTTTTTATATTTTTTACCAGGAAATTTAGATTTTAATAATTCAATTAATTCCACACATTTATTTTCTTCTACGTTATTTTTTATTAATGTATATATAGCTCCTCTTCGTTCATAAATGTATAAACAATCTTTTGTTTCATATACCCCGTCAAACTGTTGATACATCACTTCGTTATTTCCACTAAAATATTGCGTAGTAGAAACAAAATTAACACTGTTTTCTTTAAAAACAAAATTAATTTTCCCACCAATTAATTTTTTATTAAGTTTGACATAAATATTTGGAAAAACAAAAAAAATAATAAAATGAAATAATGTATATATCAATATAAAAAATAGAATACTTCCTTCCATTAATAACATTATTAGTAGTAATACTTCCACAATAATTAAAAATTTTAATTTACATAGTAAATTAAATCTGTATATACTTTTTAAAAGTTTTTTTGAGTAAATTGTAGTAGTTTTTATTTCCATAATTATTATCACCTTTAAAATATTTTTCAATTTAAACACCTTTTAAATAATGCGACCATTATATTCTACTACAACTACACAACTTTTATAAGTATCTGCAACCATAAAACCAAAACTAACAAAAAACAAAAAATTATT
>JAFRKM010000059.1 GCA_017431755.1 Clostridia bacterium | reverse complement strand
CGGCTCTACTTTTGAATTATACGGATATGTAGTATCAATTGTAGAATTTCAGCATGTTAATCCAGGAAAAGGCGCGGCATTTGTAAGAGCTAAAATAAAAAATGTTATGACAGGTGCAGTTAAGGAGCGTACTTTTAACCCCAGTGATAAATACCAAGAAGCTTTTATAGAAAGAAAAGATATGCAATATCTTTACAACGACGGGGATTTATATTATTTTATGGATAATGAAACTTTTGAGCAAATCCCGATTAATGCTTCGGTTCTTGGTGATAATTTTAAATTTGTAAAAGAAAATATGGTATGTAAAGTTCTTTCTTACAAAGGAAACGTATTCGGGGTGGAACCGCCGCTTTTTGTGGAGCTTGTTATTACTCAAACAGATGCGGGATTTAAAGGCGACACAGCCACCAACGCCACAAAGCCGGCAACTCTTGAAACCGGTGCGGAAATTAAAGTTCCTTTATTTATAGAAGAAGGCGAAAAAATAAAAATAGATACCAGAACAGGCGAATATCTTGAAAGAGCTTAAGAAATAATAAATAGTACATAAATTTTATTTAGGAGGAAAACAAAATGACTATTAAAGAAAAAGCAGCATACGTAAAAGGTTTACTTTCAGGGATGGAACTCGATGAGAGCAAAAAAGAAACAAAAATTTTAAAAGCAATAATTGATTGGATGGAAGAAGCTTCCGGTACAATTAATGATATTGATGAAGATGTAAGCGACATTTTTGATGAAATGGAAGCTTTGGATGAAGATTTGGCAGATTTAGAAGACCTAATTTATGAAGATGACGATTGTACATGTGGTTGCCATGATGGAAATAAATGTTCTTGTGAAGACGATTTTTACGAAGTTACATGCCCAACATGCGGTGAGCACATATGCTTTTCAGAAGAAACTTTACTCGATGATGAAATGAATTGTCCAAAATGCGGCGAACTTTTAGAATTTGATTTTGATGAATGTGACTGTGGTAGTGAATGTGATTGCGATTATGATGATACGTGCGAATGTGAATGCCACGACGAAGACTAAAAATTAATTTCCGCATTAACTTTAATGCCAAGTAAAGAATCTTATATGCGCAGCTGAGTTTTTTGGTTGCGCAAATTGTTTATTTGGCGGGGGACATGTTGGAAAGGATGTTTTTAAAATGAAAATATTTGGAAGAAAGTTAAAAATAAGTGCGTTATTAGTATTTTTGGTTTTAATATTAACGTCATGTTCATTGGGTTGTTCAGATGATGCAGACACTTTAAAAGTTGGCATGGAGTGTTCGTATGCACCTTTTAATTGGATTCAGCCAACCTCAAAAAATGAAGCAGAAAAAATTGCTGGTGGATGGTATGCGTGTGGATATGATGTTTATATGGCAAAAGAAATAGCTAAAAAATTAGGTAAAAAATTAGAAGTTGTAAAAATAGATTGGGATGGACTCCTTCCTGCATTAACATCTGGAAAAATAGACGCCATAATCGCAGGTATGTCAGCAACTGAAGAAAGAAAAAAAGCCATAGATTTTACAGATAATTATTATAGTTCAGATGCGGTTATAGTTGTGAAGAAAAACGGAAAATACTCTGGGGCCAAATCTTTGGATGATTTTAAAGCTGCTAGAATTACAGGTCAGCTTAGCACAGTACATTATAGCTTTATTGATCAAATTCCTGGTGTTATTAAAGAAACAGCGCTAGAAGATTTTTCTTCTATGGTTGCGGCGGTAAACGCGGGAAAAATTGATGGATACATAAGTGAAAAACCTGCGGCATTGGTTGCTGTACATACTAATAGTTCTCTTGAATGCATAGAATTTGAAAAAGGAAAAGGTTTTGAATTTTCGCAAGACGAAACGGCAATTGCAATAGGAGTAAAAAAAGGTAGTAGTTTAAGAGAAAAAATAAACTCTGCACTTAGTGAAATAAGCGAAGAAACAAGAATAAATCTTATGAATAAAGCAATTGGAGGTGCAACTTTTTAATATATGGAACGAACGTTTTTTGAATGGATAGTCTATATTTTAGATAATTATGGTAGTTGGTTTTTAAAAGGCACTGCGATAACTTTATTGATTTCATTGCTAGGAACAATAATAGGTTTTTTAATCGGCCTAGGATTAGGTGCTACCAAAAAAATACCCTGTTCGTCAAACAAAATAAAAAATTTCTTTTTGATGATTGTAAATGCACTTATAACGTGTTATGTAGAAGTTTTTAGAGGAACACCAATGATGGTGCAGGCAATAGTTATGTATTTTGGAATGCAGGAGTTTGTGGGAATTAACTTTAACCCAACAATTGCGGGTATAATCATAGTTTCTATAAATACAGGAGCATATATGGTTGAAGTTGTACGTGGAGGAATAGAAAGTGTGGATTCTGGCCAGATGGAAGCTGCCAAGTCTATTGGTATGAATCATAGGCAAGCAATGATATATGTAATTTTGCCGCAAACTATAAAAAACATTTTGCCGGCAACTGGCAACGAATTTATAATTAATATAAAAGATACGTCGGTTTTAAATGTTATTTCAGTTACAGAACTTTTCTTTGTTACAAAATCTATTAAGGGTGCAATTTTTCGTACATATGAAACCTTCATAGTTGCTGCGCTTATATATTTTGTGTTAACTCTTACCGTAACAAGGCTTCTTAAACTGCTTGAAAAACGCATGGACGGTAAAAAAGAAATTACTTACGCGTCTTCAAAAAAACTTAAAAAAGCCGGGTGAAAAAATGGAAAATAATTTAATTGAAATAAAGAATTTAAAGAAATCTTTTGGTGAAATAGAAGTTCTAAAAGGTATAGATTTTAGCATAAAAAAAGGTGATGTGTCTTGCATAATTGGGCCTTCTGGTTCAGGTAAATCTACTTTTTTAAGGTGCATTAATTTACTTGATTACCCTACTTCCGGCGAGATAATATACAAAGGTGAAAATGTTTTAAAAAACGATTATAATGTGGATCTTTATCGTTCAAAAGTCGGAATGGTTTTTCAGCAGTTTAATTTGTTTAACAATATGGACGTTTTAGAAAATTGTATAATAGGACAAGTTAAGGTACTATAAAAAGATTATCACACTGCTAAAGATCTTGAACTTAAATTGTT
>JAFRKM010000058.1 GCA_017431755.1 Clostridia bacterium | reverse complement strand
TAAGATCCGATGACCCCAAAAAAGGTCCCAGCAGAGATTGGCTTAGAATAGTTAAAACAAGTGAAGCCAAAAACAAAATACGCCAGTGGTTTAAACGTGAAAAACGAGATGAAAATGTAATAAGAGGTAAAAATATAACCGAGCTTGAGCTTTCTAAAAATAAAATAATAATTTCTGATGATCAATTAGAGGACTTTTTAGCACCGATTTTAAAGAAAAATCAGTGCGGAAACCTAGATGATTTTTTTGCGGCTGTAGGATATGGTGGAATACAACTTTGGAAAATAATTCCCAGGTTAAAAAATGAGTACATAAAAAAGAACAAAAAAGAAAGCGAAATAGTAGAAGTAAAAAGAGAAACTTTTATAAACGGCAAAAAAACTGCAAATTCTAAAGAAAGCAGCGTAATTGTAAAAGGAATTGGCGAATGCATAGTAAAGTTTTCCAAGTGCTGTAATCCTTTGCCGGGTGATAATATTATAGGGTTTATTACAAAGGGCCATGGTATATCGGTGCATAAATGTAACTGCAAAAACGTGGAAAGTAGCCTTAAAAACAAAGATTTTTTAGGTAGATGGATAAGTGTAAAGTGGTCGAAAGAAACTAATTCTTATTTTGAAATATTAATTAAAATAGAAGCTAACTACAGGAAAAATTTGCTTAGCGAGATAGTTAATAAAATAAATGCAATGAATTTAAATTTTTCTGCGCTAAATTCAAAACTTTTGCCTAATGATAATGTTGGTATAGAAGTAAATGTTTTTGTTAAAAGTCTAGAACATTTAGAATTTGTTGAAAACAGTCTTTTAAAAATAAAAGATGTTATATCGGTAGAAAGGGTGTGATCTATATAATGATTAAAGTAAAAAGATATAGTGTTGGTGATTTAAGAACTAACTGCTATATACTTCATAATACAGATGAAAATATCTATGCTATTGTAGATCCAGGAGGAGAAAGCTCAAAATTGGAAGAAACTATTAAAAAAATAGGTAGTGTAAAATATATTTTTCTTACGCATGGGCATTTTGACCATATATCAGAAGCGGAAAAATATAAAAATATAACGGGAGCAAAAATAGTTATAGGTAAGGATGAAGAAAAATTTCTTTCTGATAATACTCTTAATTTAAGCAGTAAATATTCCAAAAATTCGATAATACCTTTCGGTGCGGATATTCTTGTAAATGATGGCGATGAAATAGATTTTGGTAGTAAGAAGATAAAGGTTATGTTTACACCGGGCCATACAAGCGGCAGTGTTTGTTATTTAGTGGGGGATGTTATGTTTTCCGGAGATACTTTATTTAGAGGAGAAATAGGTCGAACAGATTTAAAAAGTGGAAATTTGGAGCAAATGAGGGTTTCATTAAAAAAATTATATGAATTAGATGATGAATATGTTGTTTATCCAGGCCATGGCCTTTTTACTTTTTTAAGTAAAGAAAAGCTAAAATATACAGGTTTAATATAAAATTTAAAAAATAGTGTTTGTAATTCATATTTGATATGGTTATAATAAGTAAAGAATAAATTTAGGAGGATGATTTACAATGGGTATGTTTGAAAACTTTTTTATGAAAGCAAAAGGAGCGGTTGATGCACTTGGTGAAAAAGCTGGGCAATTTGTAGACGTTTCTAAACTTAACATTAGAGTGGCTGAGTTAAAGTCAGATTTAAAAAATGAATTTGAATCACTTGGTAAAACGGTTTATAATTGTGAAAAAAATCATATAGATGCCGCTCAAGAAACAAACACATTTGTTTCTAATATAGATAATATTTATATTCAAATTGAAGAATTAAAAAAACAAATTGCAGAAATGAAAAATAAAGTAATTTGCAAATTTTGTAATAGTGCAAACGAAAATAATGCAATATATTGTGGAAAATGCGGAAAAAAATTAGATAATGCTATTGCCGAAAGCTCAAAAGACGAAGATGACGATTTTTCTGAATTTGAAGATTAAATAATACTTAGAACCTCTGAAACATAGCTTGAATTAAGCATCGATTTATGTTATAATAAAGTTAATAAGTGATTTTTAGAGGTGTATGAAATGGCTATTAGAAATATAGTTCTTGAAGGCGAACCGATACTTTATAAAAAATGCAGGGAAGTAGAAAATTTTGATAATAGACTAAGTACATTGATTGATGACATGATAGATACTATGAAAAATTCTGGGGGTGTGGGTTTAGCAGCACCACAAGTTGGAATTCTTAAAAGAGTCCTTGTAATTGATGTTGGTGACGGTGTTATAGAGCTTGTTAACCCGGAAATTGTTGAATCTAGCGGTGAACAAAGGGAAGAAGAAGGATGCCTTTCTTGCCCAGGATTTTATGCTAAAACATTAAGGCCAATGTGTGTGACGGTTAAAGGGAAAAACAGACATGGTAAAGAAGTAAAATGTTCGGGCACTGCACTTAAAGCCCGTGCGTTTTGCCATGAAATTGATCATTTAGACGGAATATTATTCAAATCACGAATTGTATAGGGTAATAAATTAAATATTAAACATAAAAAATCTTGCAAAATTATTTTGTAAGATTTTTTTATAAATAATACTGGTAAAAGATTAGTTTTTTTGATAATATTTTTATATAAGAGGTTGGTGAATAATTTAGATATGTTTAAAATAATTGAAAAGAAAATTTTGAATAAATATGTTTCAAAAATGAAAATTTATGCTCCTTATATTGCAAAGTATATAAGTCCGGGGCAATTTATAATTCTTCGCGTTGATGAATTTGGCGAAAGAATACCGCTTACAGTTCATGATTACGACAGGAGAAATGGTACAATTGATATAATTTATCAAAAAGTTGGGCTTACAACAATGAAGCTTGACGAAAAAAAAGAAGAGGATTTTATCCTTGATGTTGTCGGGCCGCTTGGTAAAAAGTCAAAAATAGATGGTTATAAAAAAGCCATTATAGTATCCGGAGGAGTCGGCTCTGCAATTTGTTATCCTTTAGCAAAGGCTTTGGCTGAAAATGGTTGCCAAGTTGAGGTTATAGCAGGTTTTAGAAATAAAGATATTATAATCTTGGAAAATGAATTTAAAAAAATTGCAAATAATTTAGAGGTAGTAACCGATGATGGGTCAAACGGTAAAAAAGCTCTTGTTACGCAGCCGCTTTTGGAAAAACTGAGTGCAAATTCTGACTATGATTTAGTTTTTGCTGTTGGCCCAATTCCAATGATGAAAGCTGTTTGTGGTATAACTAGCAAATTTAATGTTAAAACAATAGTAAGTATGACAGCCATAATGATAGATGGTACAGGAATGTGTGGTGGATGTAGGTTAACAGTGGATGGTAAAACGAAATTTGCTTGTGTGGATGGTCCGGATTTTGATGGCCATAAAGTGGACTTTAAAGAAGCTTCTGCAAGAAGCCGTACTTTTGCAGATGAAGAAAGAAAATCACGAGAAAAATATTGTAATTTATTTAAAGGTGTTAATTTATGATAAATAATAGTAAAATTAAAGAACCAGTAAATATGCAAGATCCAAAAGAAAGAATTAAAAATTTTAACGAAGTAGAGCTTGGCTTTTCAGATGAAAACGCAAAAAAAGAAGCGGAGAGATGTCTTAATTGCAAAGCAAAGCCTTGTGTTTCTGCATGCCCTGTTGGTGTGGATATTCCTGGTTTTATAAGTAAAATAGCAAAAGGTGATGTGAAGTCTGCGTATGATATTATAACCAAAAGTAATTCATTTCCCGCTATTTGCGGTAGGGTTTGCCCGCAAGAAAAGCAGTGTGAATCAAAATGTGTGCGTGGAAAAGCTGGTGAGCCTGTGTCTATTGGTAGGCTGGAACGCTATGCCGCAGATAAAAATTTAAATAATTTACCGTGTAATATAAATATTTCTGGTAGTAAAGAGCATAAAATAGCAGTGGTGGGTTCAGGGCCGTCTGGTCTTGCATGCGCTTCGGAACTTTTAAAAATGGGTTTTAAAGTTACCATTTTTGAAGCTTTACATACTGTAGGAGGTGTTCTAAGCTACGGCATACCGGAGTTTAGATTGCCACGAAATATTTTGGAATGTGAGATTCAAAAATTAAAGGATAACGGTGTGCAAATAATAACGAATGTTATTGTAGGAAAATCGCTAAAAATTGACGATTTATTTAAAAAGGGATATAAAGCGGTGTATATAGCTTCGGGCGCTGGATTGCCAAGATTTATGAATGTTCCGGGCGAAGGCCTCTCCGGTGTGTATTCTGCTAATGAGTTTTTAACGCGCATAAATTTAATGAAGTCCTATAAAAATGAGTACGATACACCAATAGTAAAGCCAAAAAAAGTTTTGGTAATTGGTGGTGGAAATGTGGCTATGGATGCAGCAAGATGTGCAAAAAGATTGGGTGATGTTGGTGTTACGGTTGTATATAGGAGAACGGAACAAGAAATGCCTGCCAGAAAAGATGAAATTTTACATGCAAAAGAAGAAGGAGTAGAATTTTTATTTCTGAGTAACCCTGTAGAATTTTTTGGTGATGGTGGCAAAGTGTGCGGCGCAAAATGCGTTAAAATGAAAATTGCAAGCGAAGAAGAGAGTGGCAGGAAATCTGTAGTCCCTATCCCTGAGGAAACTTTTGAAGTAATGGGGGATACAGTTATAGTAGCAATTGGAAATGATGCAAACGAGACTATAAAAGAAGCATCAGACAGTATAGATTTTGATAATAAAGGAAGAATAATAACAGACTCTGAAACATGTAGAACCTCACAACCGTTTGTGTATGCAGGAGGCGATATAGTAACAGGAGCAGCGACTGTAATTTTAGCGATGGGAGCAGGTAAAGCTGCAGCAAAACAAAGTTCTAAGTACATTGAAAATCAAAAAAGCTGAGGGTAGGTGATAGAATCTCAGGGTTTAAATCTTTAGATTTTAAATTTAATTTTTATTTCTTTTCGTTTTTTGTGCTGACGATATTAACCGATAAATCTGGAATTGTTTCATATGGTTTTTTGTTCGCTTTGGTTCATGAAATAGGCCACATTCTGGCTATGATGTTGTTTAAAGTAAAAATAGAAAAAATAAAATTTGGATTTATAAATATAGATTTGGTTTCAAGTGGCTCTGATAAAATTATTAAAGATAAAATAAATATAATTATTTTATTAAGCGGCTTTTTTGCCAATATGTTGTTTTTTTGGTTTTTTTATATTTGCTTTTTCTATATCGGCGAGAAGATGTATTATTTTTGGAGTATGCAAAATTTATTTATTGGAATATTAAATCTTTTACCGATTGATTCTTTGGATGGTGGAAAGATACTTAGAATAATTTTAAATAAATATTTTGATTTTTTCTTAGTGGAAAAGATTTTAAAATACACTTCTTTTATAATTTTGATACCTCTTTTTCTAATTGGGGTATGTGTTCTTTTTTATTCTTGGTGTAATTTTTCACTGGTTATATTGGCGATATACCTTATTATTTTTTTATTTAAAGGAGTAGTTTTATGAGTGAAATGTTAAAAGAAATCAATCCAAAAAATTCAAAAAATTTTAATCCGTATAAAGAAATAGGCGAAAAGTGGATGCTTGTAACATCGGGGACAAATAAAAAATTTAATACTATGACGGCTAGCTGGGGCGGAGTAGGTGTTCTTTGGAATAAAAATGTTAGTTTTGTCTTTATTAGGCCGCAAAGATACACATTTGAATTTTTAGAAAATAATGAATATTATTCTCTTTCGTTTTTTGACGAGAAATATAAACCAGTTCTCGCTAAATGCGGTCAGGTTTCCGGTAGAGATGTAGACAAAATAAAAGAAACCGGTTTAAATCCGGTTTTTGATGATAAATCAGTGTATTTTAAAGAGGCTAAAAATGTTTTAATTTGCAAAAAAATATATTCTCAGTTTATAGATCCTCAGTGTTTTATAGATGTGTCGATTCAAAAAAATTATGAAAAAAATGATTACCATAAAATGTATATAGGGGAAATTGTAAAATATATTGAGGAAGGTTAATTTTTATGAATAAAACGGCAGTAATAACAGGTTCTTCACGCGGAATTGGCGCAGCGATAGCAATCAAATTAGCGAACAAAGGATATAATATCGTAATTAATTATAATAATTCCCGCAGTGATGCTATGGGAGTTTTAGAAAAAGTAAGAAAAACAGGTGTGATGGCTATTGCGTTGAAGGGCGATGTTTCAAATTATGAAGAGTCAAAATATGTAGTGGAAAAAGCTTTGGAAGAGTTTAATCATATTGACGTTTTGGTAAATAATGCTGGAGTAAGCATGCGTAAGCTTTTTACGGATATGACTCCCGATGAATGCAGTAGAATTTTAGCAATTAATTTAGGTAGTGTTTTTAATTTTTCTAGGCTTGTTTTACCAAATATGATAAAAAATCATAACGGAAAAATAATTAACATATCATCGATATGGGGAATAACGGGGGCTGCACTTGAGAGTGTTTATTCTGCGTCAAAAGCAGCGGTAATAGGTTTTACTAAAGCGCTTGCAAAAGAAGTTGGGCCTTCAGGAATAAATGTGAATTGTATTGCTCCAGGGGTAATTGATACGGATATGAATAAAAATTTATCTGGAGAAGATATTAAAAAGTTAATAGATAATACTCCTTTGGAAAGGCTTGGTACTGCGGAAGATATAGCAAATACGGTTGCGTTTTTGTGTAGCGAGGAAGCCGGGTTTATAACAGGGCAAGTGATAAGCCCAAATGGTGGCTTTATTATTTAATTGTTTTTTTTACAATGCTTAATTTACCTTGGTAAATTTTGCATAAATTGTGGCAAATAATTTTTGTTTCGCTGTCCATTCCGTTGTCAATAAGTATAATTTTAAAATTTAAAAATGGATGCAGAAAACGAAGCCTAAACATAGTAGACCTTATAACAAATTCAATATTTTCCATATGGTCTTTTACCGGAATAAAAAAAGTGTAGATTTTTTTAGGATTGCTATTTTTAAAAATTTTTGACATTAAAAAAATAATGATATCGCAAATACCTAAAATTATAAAAAAGCCAAAAAAAACGTGACATATTATGTGATGCATAAAATCACCTCAATTTATAATATGCCATGTTTTTTTATTTGTTATATTTAAAAAATTACATTAATTTTTTGCCACTATATAAATCTGTACCTTCAGTTACTACAATATCTCCAAGCTGTAGATAATTTTTATTGGCTTCTTCAACAGGGCTATACTTACAAACAACTTCTTTATCGTTCCAAAAAGTAGGATTTATTTTTTTAAATTTTAAATAATTTCCCATAATTACATATACGCCGAAATTTTTTTCAGAGCTATTATCTGATTCTGGTTGTTCATGTACAGCGTTTCTATTTATTATTAGTCCGGAATAACTTTCAGAGGTAATTTTAAATTCTTCATTTCTTATTGATGCTATATCTTTGTTCATGTATTCGCAGGATACTATAAGTGTGTAAGTTCCTTCGCTAAAATCTTTTTTTATAGTTTCTATTTTTC
>JAFRKM010000057.1 GCA_017431755.1 Clostridia bacterium | reverse complement strand
TAAAATCCCGTCCGGCAGACTTTCTATTGTCAAATATTCATCTGTTTGATTACCATCTGCATCTTCAAGCCTTGTTCCGAGCGGAATAATTCCCGTCTTTATGTCTGCTCCGCTGATTTCTTCCGTTAAATTAAGAAGATTTGCTCCAAATTCTATTTTTTGCGTGCAAACAAGTTTGTTTCCGGTTGATGTTCCGTCAGACGTAAAATCCTCAAGATAATCAAGATAGGTTACTCCGTTTTCTTCACGAATAACTAAATATCCACCATAACTTTTAAGAAGCCTTGAAGTTATAACTTCCCATGAACTAAGATATTCAATACTTGAACGAGATAAATAGTTGTTCGGGTCGGTAACAGTTACATTCCCAAGCTGTATTTTTTGAAAGTCTTTAGCTTGCTCGTTGTGTTTAGAAATTATCCAATTTAAAAAGTATTCTATAACATTGTCATGCTCATAATCTAAACTTGAAAATTGGTCATCATTTGGAAAATCGAATGGGCGAATAATACTGTCAAGTAAAAAAGCGAGGATCCCCTCGCAAGTTATCTTTTTTTCACCCCGGAATCCAAGCTCCGAATTAATCACTCGCCCTTTAAAAATTAAATTGTTATCTCGGTAAACTGTAATTACTGAACTTAGTTTTGATATGTTATTAAAATATGGGTGATTCGGGTAAATAGTAAAAGTTAGTTCATTAGCGGTGTTTAATTCTTGCTTTAAAACAGGGTTTTCAACTTGAAATTCATTTAACTGCGAATCGTATAAAATATAGTCATCGCAAAATATCTTATACTGCATTAAATTTCCCCCTCCTGAAAATTAAGGGTAGCATTACAGCTTGAATTTAAGGTATTTGCACCAATTGTAAGCTTTATCGCTCGAAGTTGTGCCTTTGCAAATTCATTACATTTTATTCTTTGCATTGGTATGTCATCTTTATCAACCTGCCCTTTGGTCGATACTCTGTATAAACAATAAACTCTTTTCATGGTATGTCTGCCTCTCTTGTACGATTTTTTATTCGCTACAAGATTACATTCATTTTTTTATATTCAATTTTCAAGGTACTAACTTCATTATACCACGTTTTGCGCCATTTGTGAGCATTTTTCCATGTAATCCTGCACTCTTTTTTCATAGCTATCCATAAGAATATCTAAAACTACATCTTTAATTTTTTCGTTTCTGTTTCTTGAAAAATATATGACCATATTTATACCGTTGATTTCCTTGTTTATTACATGGTCATAATCAATCTCATATCCCATATATTCTCTCCTCTTGATATTTTTCTAAACCTCTTAGCCCTCCATACCGAAAATGGAGGCACACGAATTTCACGTCCCCGCAACTTGCGAAGCCACCCTCATTGCCTGCGACGGTTTTATTGTAGAACAACAAGGTTCTCGGTACCTACAAGCAAGCTTTGATTGCGTAAGTAGGTGAGGTTCTTATCACGCTCGGACTGTGATTGGGTAGGAGTATCTTTAATTGTTACTAAGATTTTTTATTCAATTTTCAAGGTGCTTGGAAGAATGTAATTATCCCTCCACTTATATAAAGATCCTTTTGGGGCTATTTTTTATGCGCAAAACTTGTCGAACTCAAAAATTATTTTTTGGACAATAAATTTTTTAAAATTCTGAGTATTTTACCGAAGCAATTTTTTACACTTGATTGATTCACTCCGTACTTTGAAGCAAGCTCCTGCTGGGTTTTACATTCTTTAACTATGTAACTTATAAAAATTTGATCTTCGATAGATAAACTTTTTACCGCTTTATGTAAGTTTTCATTTTCAATGAGTTCCATCCAACCAAGTAAGTTTTTTTCAAACAACTGCTTGTCCACATCAAACCCGTTTGAAAAAGTATCATACATAATTTCCTTAATCGGAATTTCGTATTCATTTATTTTCGAACTTTTGATGTTGCCCTTTAAATCCATGTTCTTTATTACTTTGTGAAAATATGCTATTTCATTTTTAATATCGTCGTGATGGCTTCCCATAAACGTTACCTCCGAATTATTTAGATTTTTTAAATAATTCGAGTAACTATGGATATCTTGCAAAGTAGAGAAACCACCGCTCCATAGGCTTGTCCCCAATGCAACCTAAAAAAAGCGCAGAGTTCTACACCGGAAGTGCAAAACTCTGCTCATCAAATTAAGTATTAAAAATGCTCTGCATAAGAACATAACTAATTTGCAAAGTATTTATATGTATACAAATTTATTCTTGCAAAGCATTTAAGACGCCATATTTTAAAATCCCCTTTTCAAGTGTCAATACCTAATTTTTTATAGGTTACGCACTTTCTTTGATTATTTTTTAGCAGGCAAATTAAAAAAACTTAGCCTACTTGGCTAAATTTTAGTTCAGGTAATACCGTAAGCTGTGTCGCAGTATGGGTGGGATTTTCAGGGAGTTTTTATCAAGAATTGCGGTTTTTAGAAATATTTAGGATTAAAAAGTAAAAATAAGCATAAAAAAGAGCCTGCTGTTCGGCTCTTTAAATCATATTTATCAAAATACAGTGAGAATAATTTTTGTTATGTTATTTCTTCTTCTTTTTTGAAATAAAAATTATCAATATAATTGCTGCGATTAAAACTCCGGCAGTGATTAGTATAATTAATAATTGATGATTATTTGTTTCGTTTTGAACGGCATTATTATCAGTATTATCTTTATAGCTTGTAGCACTGATAGCTTCGCCGTTTACGTAAAGTTTATGGCCATTCGAATTTATATTGCTATTATCTGAAACTTCATTTTTTAAAGAGGTCAAATAAGTATCTCCTGTTAGTGTGAGTTTGGAACTGCTATCAAGACTTAAAGATAATGTTTTAGCCGTATTATCTCCATTAATTGCCCCTAAATATGAACTGCCACCCGATAGGTTCATTTCTAAAGCCGAAATATTATCAACATAAACATTGCCTTCCATACTTTGATTTTTTGCATTGAGCGTTACTTCGCCTCCGTTTTCGCCCGAATTTCCCCATTTGCCCGCTTGAATTCTTAAAAATCCCGCGTTCTTATCATTATTTACAATCTTATTGTTTTCAAGAGAAATTGTGGATTTGGTGTTTGTAACGAAAATCGTATCACCTTTATTAGTCGTGATATTCGAGCTATTTGCTATAAATGAAGAATTTCCTGATTCCGCATCGCCTGACATTGATTGATACAGAAATATATTTTTGTAAGTTTCGGAATTGCCGTTTAAAGATGTGTTTGTATCTGTCAGATTGACATTATTAAGCGTAACTGAGTTTTTGCCTTCAACAACAACGCCTTCAGATTTTGTGGATATTAAATCGGCACCGTTTACAGTTATATTTGCGGTTGAATATATTGCCGGAGAACCTACGCCGTTTGCCGTATATGTTCCCTTGTTTACTGTTAAAGTTCCGCCGCCTCTGTCGCTTCGTATCGGAGCTGATGAATTCCCGTCTGTGGTAGCGGTTACGTTGTTAGCGGTTAAAGTGCCTCCACCTGTTACCATAATC
>JAFRKM010000056.1 GCA_017431755.1 Clostridia bacterium | reverse complement strand
TAACGGTTGTGGTATTCCTGCGGAACATTTACCAAATATTACTAAAAAGTTTTATAAAGCGAATTACCTTAAACGTGGTTCCGGAATTGGTTTAGCAATTGTTGATGAAATTGTGGTTCTTCATGGTGGAACGCTTGACATAATAAGCGAAGAAGGGTTTGGCACTACAGTTACTGTGAATTTTCCTATTGCAAAAGAAGAAGAGCAAAAGCAGGAAGAAACTGAAAAGGAACAAACAGAAAATGACATGGTTTGAACTTTTTAAATTTACAAAAGAAAGTTTAAAAAAAATTAAAAAAGCTGACTTCCGTACGGAGGCCGGCATTATATTTGAACATTATTTTAAAATGGATAGGATTTCGCTTTTGCTAAATGGTCAAAACAATATAGAAATCGGTGCATATGAAAAGATAAAAGAAATAATTTTTAAAAGAGAAAAAAATATTCCGCTTCAATATATTTTAGGGTCGTGGGAATTTATGGGCCTTAAATTTAAAGTTGGTGAAGGTGTATTAATTCCAAGGGAAGATACATCGGTACTTGTGGAGGAAAGTGTTAAAGTTTTAAGTATAAAAAGTAGCCCTAAAATTGTTGATTTGTGTAGTGGTAGTGGGTGTGTTGCAATTACACTTGATAAAAAATTAAGTAATAATTCAAAAATTTATGCGGTGGAAATTTCTAAAAAAGCATTTGAATATTTAAAAGAAAATATCAGGATTAATAAGAGTAATGTTTTACCTATTAATTCTGATGTGTTTGAATTTTATAAAAAAATTGATGACGAAAGCTTGGACGCTGTTGTTTCTAATCCACCATATATAAAAAATTCAGAAATCGAGAATCTGGAAGAAGAGGTAAAAAAAGAGCCAATCTTAGCACTAGCTGGTGGGGAAGACGGGCTTGATTTTTATAAAAAGATTTGTAAATTTTGGGCATGCAAGATAAAGTTTGGCGGAATAATGGCTTTTGAAATTGGCGCGGGCCAGTTTGAAGATGTAAAAAAAATAATGCAGTTGTATGGATTTAAAAAGATAATTGGGTCAAAGGATATAAACGAAATAGTAAGAGTTGTAATTGGTATAAAAAATTAGAAAAAGTATTGACAAATGATTTTCAATATGTTATAATTAAATTATAAAACAAAGAAAGGAGTGTTTGTAAAATGAACACAAATGTTAAAGCATTATCAATGGAAGAACTTGAAAATATTTCCGGAGGTAGTGTGGAATCAGTAAATGTAGAAGCAGTAATTGATAAAATAGTGGTAATTGGTACTGCGGTTATAGTTGTTGTAAAGGTTGGTAAAATTCTTTATAACATTTATAAAGGAGATATAGATGTAAGTAAAGGTTTAGATGAAGTATTTAAAAATATTAAATCATTAGTTAAAAAAATCGGTTTATAAGGTTTTTATTTTGGTTTGTCTTTGGACTTAAATTAAAAGATAAAAATTATTGGCGTACAGTTCGATATATGTCATAATTAAATTACAGAGCGAAGAAAGGAATGGTTGCGAAATGAATACAAATATTAAAACTTTATCAATGGAAGAACTTGAAAATGTTTCCGGAGGTATTACAGCAAAAAAGGTTAAAAAAGTTATTAAAGAAGTGGTAGTGGATGTTGCGCTTGCTTCTTTGGTTGCATGTGCTATAGCAATGGCTGTACATGCTGGCAAAATTTGCTATGAATGTATTAACGGCAGATAATAAAGAGTTAGATAAAATTGACGAAAATATTATTTAATGGATTCTGTTAATTATCTATCAATAAATATTTTAAGGAAGGAGTGTTTGTTAATGAACACAAATATTAAAGCATTATCAATGGAAGAACTTGAAAACATTTCCGGAGGTATTAAAGCAAAAACAGTTAAAAAAATAGTGGCTGGTGCTGCAGCTGGCGTTTTTGCAGTTTCATATATTGTAATTGCCGCTGTGGGTTATTATAAACTTAGAAATGGAATTAATGAAATATTCGGACGATAAGATTTTAATATAATATTTTAAAAGATCAATATCTTAAATTTGTTTAATAAAATGCGGCGAGATTTATTTCTCACCGCATTGTTTTTTATATTTTTGTTACTTTTTCGCCTGTGTTTTTTAGTATGCTGTTTTCTTCTATTACACCTCTTACCATGGTGGTGGGGTAAACAGATGAATTTTTTCCGATTATTGTGCCTGGATTTAGCACTGCATTACAGCCTATTTCTGCATAATCGCCAATAATTGCCCCAAATTTTTTAAGGTTTGTTTCTATTTTATTTTTTTCACATTTAACTGTAATTAATGAACGATCTGATTTTACATTAGAGGTAATAGCTCCTGGACCTAAATGCGATTTGTATCCTAAAATTGAATCGCCGACATAATTGAAATGCGGTACTTGAACATTATTAAATAAAATAACATTTTTTAATTCTGTTGAATTCCCAACAACGCAGTTTTTCCCAATAATTACGTTTCCTCTTATAAAAGCGCAGTGGCGTATTTCTGCGTTATCATCTATTATTGTCGGGCCGTCAATATGTGCAGATGTATATATTTTTACGTTGTTTTTAGATATCCACACATTCTCTTTGATTTCTTCAAAAGAATCTTTTGGTAGAGATTTTCCTAGATTTATTACAAAATCTTTTATTAGCGGAATCGCTTCCCATGGGAATTTACAATTTTTAAAAATTTCTTTGGAAATACTTTGTGATAAATCCAAAAAATTAGAGTAGTTTAATTTTTCGCTCATAATAAAAAATATGGTTAAATAATATTTATTTAACCACTTAATCCTCCCTTTGATTATTAAGTTATTCTTCATCCAGCTTCATTTTCGGGAAAGAAACGGTAAATTCCGTCCCGAATCCTAATTTGCTGGTAACTTTTATGCTTCCGCCGTAATCTTCGGCGAATTTTTTTGCAATTGAAAGGCCAAGACCGGAACCTTTGATATTTAGATTTTTGGAAGCTTCGGAACGATAGTTTTCAATGAAAATTTTGTCAAGTTCATGCTGCGCAATACCAATTCCGGTGTCTTTAATTTTAATGTTAGCTCTATTTTCATCTTCTGTTACATCAATAAAGATTTTTCCTTTTTCTTTATTGTACTTAATTGCATTTTCAATTATGTTTGTAAGTATTCTGGAAATTTTAGTTTCCGGAATAGAAACGTAAATGTTGTTAGAGTTAACATTTAAAGATATTTCTATATTTTTCTTTGATGCAAGAGGTGACATGGCCTTGGCATATTTATTAACTTGTATATTTACATTACATTTGTTTTGGTTTTGGCCGTTACTGATTTCAGGGGCCTTTAAAATTTCATCTATAAGTTTTAAAAGTCTCTGAGATTCAGATAATATAATATCAAAAAATTCATCTTTGGTTTTTTCGTCATAAGAACCTTTTTTAAGCAGTTCCGTGAATCCCATAATAGAAGTTATGGGAAGTTTTAAATCATGAACTGTTTCTCTTATATTATTATTTTTTTCGTTTATAATATTATCCATAGCAATTTGGGAAGGCACAAAATAGCCTGCCAATGTTTCACCTCTTTATTATTTTTTAAAGCTCATCCTCTGAAGCAAATCTATATCCTACACCTCTAACGGTTAGAATATATTTTGGATTTTCGGATTCATCTTCAATCTTTTGGCGTAAATATCTTATATGAACGTCAACTGTTCTGGCGTCTCCACAAAACTCTACATCCCAAACTTTTTCCATAAGTTGATCTCTGTTTAAAACTCTACCTTTGCTGAGCATAAGTGAAGTTAAAAGATCGAATTCTTTCATAGTAAGGTCAATTGGTTTACCGTTTTTAGAAACAGTTCTTCTGGCCAGATTTACTGTAATTTCGCCGCAAGTAACGATCTCGTTGCTTGGATTGACGATATTTGAATACTCTTTTCTGCGAATTAAGGCTTTTACTCTTGCGCATAATTCTTTTAAGCTAAATGGTTTTGTTACATAGTCATCGGCGCCCATTTCAAGGCCGAGTACGCAATCAACTTCGTCATTTCTGGCGGTTAACAGTATTATCGGTATAGTTCTTGTTTCTTTGTTTAGTTTTAGTCTTCCGCAAACACTGAGTCCGTCTGGCGCAGGCATTACCCAATCTAAAATAATTACATCTGGTATTCTGCGTTGAACAGCTTTAAGAAGTTCATCTCCTCCTGCAAATTCTTGGGTTTCAAACCCTTGCTCCTTTAATGCCAAAGAAGCAAGCTTTCTAATGTTTGGTTCGTCATCTACTATGTAGATGATACCGGTTTCTGTTTTTTCCACGATTAAAACACTCCTTGTTTAAAAAATAAATTAAATAAATTGCAAGCACAAATTAACTAATAGTCATGCTAGCAAAATTAAAAAATATTTATTTAATGCTAGTATAACTATTTTTAATCTATACTTATTTTAATTCAAAATAGAAAAAATAACAAATATTTTTATTGATTTTTAATTTTTAATTTTAAATTTAGAAGTAAACTATACAATATAATAATAATAAACCAAATTATTATATAAAATCAATTGTAAAAATATCGTATGGTTTTTTCTATTTTAAAAATCAATTTATTTCAAACTGATTAATCTACAGTTTGGAATAAATTTAAATTGACAAATTAAATTGTACCACATTTTTAAAATAATACTAGAGTTTTGTGTGTAGTAAATTAAATAAAAAAATTATTATATTTTTCTGTTGACAAACATAAAATTATATAGTAAAATAAAATCTGAAGTATATAATATCGCAGAATGGAGCAGCCTGGTAGCTCGTCGGGCTCATAACCCGAAGGTCGGTGGTTCAAATCCACCTTCTGCAACCAAATTAGTGGCTACTTGATGTTTCAAGTAGCTTTTTTATTTGTGAAAATAAAAATAAAAGGAGAAATTTTTATGGATACAATAGTTGTGGCTTCGGGTAATAAAGGAAAAATAATTCAAATAAAAAATTTTTTTTCGGAGTATGATTTAAATTTAAATATAAAAAGTATGAAAGATTTTGATATTAAAGAGCCTATAGAAAACGGAAAAGATTATAATGAAAATGCGCTTATAAAAGCAAGTCATACATTTAAAATAACAGGACTTCCAACTTTGGCGGATGATTCCGGACTTAATATAGATGCTTTAAATGGATTTCCGGGTTTAGTGACCGGTAGGTTCGCCGAAGCGTGTGGAGGATACGAAAAGTCCTTTGAAATAATATCAAAATGTCTTGAAAGCAGTAGTAAAGCTATATCTTTTTCTACTGCAGTTGCGTTTATATATGAAAAAGATGGAGAAATTATAGAAAAAGTATTTACTGGCAAAATTACAGGCGAGTTTGTTTATCCGCCGCGCGGAAAAAACGGTTTTGGTTATTGCCCATGTTTTAAAATGGACGGATACAATAAAACATTAGCTGAACTTGCAGACGAAGAAATAGAGAGAATAAATCATCGATCTCTTGCTCTTAAAAAATTTATGGATTTTTTTAAAAAAGAATTTAAGGAGTAAAAAATAATATGGGACTTGTTGAAGTAATAAATATATCGCATTCTTTTGGTGATAAAATTTTATATAAAAATGCTTCATTTGAACTTTTTAAAGGTGAACATATGGGGCTTGTAGGGCATAATGGAACGGGAAAAACAACGCTTTTGAATAGTATCGCCGGTGAAGTAATTCCGGATAAGGGCGAGATAAGAATTCAAAAGGGAATAAAAATTGGTTATTTGGATCAGCATGTAAAAATCAATAAAAATATTACAGTTTTTGAGTACTTAAAAACTGCATTTAACGATCTTTATGAAATTGAAAACAAACTAAATAAAATTTATGAGAATATGGTTAATGACAGTAGCGAAGAAACTATGAATAAAGCCTCGGACTATCAAAGTGTTTTGGTAAATAGGGGATTTTATGAAATAGAAAGCACTGTTTTAAAAGTTGCTGACGGCCTTGGAATTACTGCATTAGGTATGAACTCCAAACTTAAAAATTTAAGTGGTGGGCAAAGGGCAAAGGTTATACTTGCAAAACTTCTTCTTGAAAATCCTGATGTTTTGCTTCTTGATGAACCTACAAATTTTCTGGATAAAAATCATATTGAGTGGCTGACAGATTACTTGAAAAATTTTAAAAATGCGTTTATAGTTATTTCGCATGATTATAAGTTTTTGGACAAAATCACAACCTGTATTTGTAATATTGAATTCGAAAACATAAAAAAATATACAGGCAATTTTTCTAAATTTTTAAGTAGTAAAGAATTAAACAAGATTAGCTACGAGCGTGAATACAAAGCCCAGCAGCAGAAAATAGATAAGCTGGAAACGTACATTGCCAAAAATAAAGTAAGGGCTTCCACGGCAAAGCAAGCAAAAAGACGCCAAAAGCAGCTTAATAAAATGGAAAAACTAGCGCCGCCGAAAAATGAAGTAAAGCCAAAATTTAATTTTTCTTTTTGCCCTATTGGTTCGGGTAGAGCTCTTACAATTAAAAATCTTGAAGTTGGATATAATGGTAAAAAACTTTTGCCAAGACTAAACTATGAAATTTTAACCGGTCAAAAAATAGTTGTAATAGGCTTTAACGGAATAGGTAAATCCACACTTTTAAAGACTTTAGTAGGGGAAATTTCGCCGATTAATGGTTATTCGTGGTTTTTTGAAGATATAAAAACAGGATATTTTGAGCAGGATTTAAAGTGGGAATACGGTGAAGATACACCACTCCAAATAATAATGGAAGCATACCCAAAACTTTCGGTAAAAGATGCAAGAGCGCACCTTGCGCAGTGCGGAATTAGAGCAAAAGATATTTCACATCCTGTATGTTTACTCAGTGGTGGGGAGCAAGCTCAAGTTAAACTTTGTTGGCTTACTTT
>JAFRKM010000055.1 GCA_017431755.1 Clostridia bacterium | reverse complement strand
TAAAAGATGGGAATTTGTTAACAAATCGACCAAATTTACTCGAGCGTACAAAGTGTTATGAATATTTTGAATTACAGTTTCATGGAGATTTAAGTTTTAAAGAAGACGTTGAAAGTGTGGATATAATAAGAACTTATATTGAAGATGAAAATGAAAGGGAAGCGCAGTATAAACAGCAAGAGATGCTGGCAGAAAATATAAAAAAACAGGGGAAAATTTGTAATATTATAGACTGTACGGATATAGTGTAACTATAGATATAGAAAAAGTTTCTACAGAGTTCGAAAACATCAAAAATGAGGGGGTTTGATTTGAAATTAGTCGCCGAGAGATCGGCGATTATTATTTTTTTAGATCCCTTTGCGTTTTGCAAAGGGATTTTTTATTAGGCTTTTTAAGGCACAAATTTACACCTTTTAAAATAAAATGTTATTATCAAACTTTTAAGTTGGTGATAATTTGAAAAATATAAGAATAAGAAAAATGCTGTTTATTTTGCTTGCAGTGATGTTTGTTTTTTTGTCCGGATGTACTTTGAAAAACAATAATTCTAGTACTTATAAAATAAGATTAAACGAGGTTACACGTTCGGTTTTTTACGCACCGCAGTATGTGGCGATGGGGCTGGGATATTTTAAAGACGAAAATTTAGATATAATTCTTTCAACTGCGGAGGGTTCAGACAAAACAATGGCGGCTGTTCTTTCTTCACAAGCTGATATTGGGCTTTTAGGTTCATCTGCTGTAATAAGCGTTTGTGCACAAGGTAAAGAAAATAGCCCTAAAATTTTTGCGGGTCTTACGTGTCGTGACGGTAGTTTTTTAATGGGGAGAAGTTCGGAATTTTCTTGGAACAAATTAAAAGGAAAAAGTATTATAGCCGGCAGAAAAGGCGGAATGCCTGAAATGACGCTTGAGTACATTTTGAAAAAGCATGGACTGGATATTGCAAATGATGTGAATTTAATTAATAACATACAGTTTAATTTAATGGGTATAGCATTCAGCCGTGGAATCGGAGATTATGTACCACTTTTTGAGCCTGTTTTGTCTTTAATGGAGAGTGAAAAAGAAAACTGCCATAGCTTAATTCCTCTTGGCTGTGAATGTGAAAAAATGACGTACACATGTTATTGCGCAAATAGCCAATATTTAAAAGAAAATCCGGAAATTATTAAAAGATTTACCCGCGCGATATACAGGGCGCAAAAATGGATAAAAAATAATTCTACGCGGGAAATTGCTCGGGTTATATTGCCGTATTTTTTGGATTTAAATAAAGAAATGGCCGAAAAATGTGTGGGAAATTATATTTTGGCAAGTGTTTGGCCGGATAGTCCGTTAATAAATGAAAGTGAATTCGAAATGGCGCAAAAAATAATGATTTCTGCCGGTGAGCTTAAAGAAAAAATTGATATAGACAAAGTGGTGGATAATAAAATTGCCGATGAAGTTGTAAGTTGTGAGTAATTAATGAAAAGGGAGGATAAATAATTGGATATAAAAAAAGATAAAAAAATAATACTCGAAATAAAAAATCTTTCACTGAATTATCATACTTTAAAAAGTGAAACCGCTGCGATAAAAAATATGAATTTAGATATTTATGATAAAGAATTTTTGAGCATAGTTGGCCCGAGCGGCTGTGGCAAAAGCACGTTTTTGTCGCTTGTGGCCGGCCTTATATCTGCTTCTGGAGGGAAAATTAATCTTAAAAATTTTTCTTTTTCTGAGATTGGATATATGTTTCAAAGAGATTGTCTTTTTCCTTGGAAAAGGATAAAAGAAAACGCACTTTTAGGCCTTGAAATCAAAAGAATTTTAAATAAAAAATCGGAGAGCGCCGCCCTTGACCTTTTAAAGAAATATGATTTAAAAAAATTTGAAAATTATTATCCAAATCAGCTTTCGGGTGGCATGAGGCAAAAGGTGGCGCTTATTCGAACTTTGGCGATAAACCCCAGAATTTTGCTGCTTGATGAGCCTTTTTCTGCGCTGGATTATCAAACTAGAATAGATATTTCGGAGCAGATAAGAAATATTATTAAAAATGAAAAGAAGACGGCGGTTTTGGTTACTCATGATATTTCAGAGGCTATTTGTCTTTCGGACAGAGTTGCGATATTTTCAAAAAGGCCAAGCAAAATAAAAAAGATTTTTAATATAGATTTTGGCGGTGAGGCTGGTACGTTTCATGAAAAGCGCAGGCATGCTAAATTTAATGAATATTTTGATAAAATTTGGAGTGAACTTAAAAATGAAGATTCGAGAAAGACTAGATAAAAAAACATTTTCTGATGAGCATATTAAATACTTGAATAATCAAAAAAGACATTTTTTTAAAGTTAAGTTTTTTCAAATTGGTATAATTATTTTATTTTTTGTTTTGTGGGAATTTTTTGCACGTTTTAAATTAATAGATCCGTTTATAACAAGCTCGCCGTTTAGAATATGGAATATGCTAATTAGTTTAAATCATTCAGGAGAACTTTGGATGAATATTTATTATACTACTTTTGAAACGATAGTAGGTTTTTTACTGGGTACGTTAATGGGGGTTATATTAGCGGCTTTAATATGGTTTTCCGATTTTGTGTACAAAGTAATCGAACCATACCTTGTGGTGTTAAATGCACTTCCAAAAGTTGCGTTAGGGCCAATAATAATTGTATGGCTTGGTTCAGGAATGAGCGCAATTGTTGTTATGACACTTTTAGTTTCAGTAATAATTTCTGTAATTAATATACTTGTTGGGTTTAAATCAGTAAGTGAAGAAAAAGTTTTGCTTATGAAATCATTTGGTGCAAGCAAACTGCAAATCCTTTTAAAGTTGATTATTCCCGCCAATATTTCGGTAATACTTTCCACTTTAAAAATAAACGTGGGGATGTCTTTAATTGGAGTAATTACAGGTGAATTTTTAGTTTCTTCCCAAGGAATAGGTTATTTAATAGTTTACGGCGGTCAGGTTTTTAAACTCGATTTGGTTATGGCAGGAATATTAATTTTACTTGTGGTGGCCTCAATTATGTATTTGTGTGTTAGTAATATAGAAAAATTATATTTAAAACGCAAAAGATAGCCTTTTGTAAATCACTTTTAAAGTCTGATTTTCATAGTATACAGTGTGCGAAAAGATGTTAATTATTATTTGGAATTAGCACAATAAATTGAATTTAAAGGATGGAAATATTTATGAACGATTTTATGCAAAATATGCTACAAAACCAATACGGCATAACGCCACTTCCGAGTGACCCTGTGGTTGCAATGGCTTATGTTCCTTTTCAAATGCCTGAAAATGTATATAGCGCAGAGCAAGGAATAAGTGTTGGGACGATGTTTCCGGAACTCAACAAACCTTTTGAAGGGAAAAGTATAGGAGGCGACATAAATGGATGAACGCGAGATGTTAATAAATAGAATAGCAGCACTTGATTTTGCAATTGTGGAGCTTAATTTATATATGGATACGCATCCGGATGATACAGAAGTAAATATGAAACTTAATGATTATAAAGAAAAAAGTATGGAGTTAAAAAATGAATACCAAGAAAAATTTGCTCCGCTGTCTTCAAAAAGTATAGAAGATAATCGCTGGGGCTGGATTGCAGATCCATGGCCATGGAATAATGATGATGGGGGTAATAAGTAATGTGGGTTTACGAAAAAAAGCTTCAGTATCCGATTAATATAAAAAATACAAATCCAAAACTTGCAAAAATGATTATAACTCAGTATGGAGGTCCTAAATGTAAATAGTTATAAAATTATTTTAAATCACCTGTTTCATCAGGGTAAGAGCTATAATAGTTTGAAAGTGTTTGCGATATATTTTTGAGAATTTTTTGTTTGTAAGCAGAATTTAAATATTTAAGATGGTTTTTAATTGTTTTTTTGTTTTCTAAAATAATATACGACTTTGCTTTTAGGTTAGATTTTTTCATGTTTATCACCTTAGATATTAATATTAATAAAACAAGCTCTATTATGAATTAAAAATCATTTTATTGTATAATATAAATATATTTTTTAGTTGATATACGATTAGTTATAATTTTAAAAATTATGTTTTTGTTGTATAATAAATATAAGAAATAAATATTAAAAAAGAGGTTGTTTAATGAAATTTAAAAAGGTGTTTTTTTTATGGCTGTTTTTAGCCGTAGTGTTTTCTTGTGTAAAAACTGATGCTAAAATATTAAAAATGCAAAGCCGTTATTTTGGTTTTGATTCCGGCAACTTTACTATGCGTACCGAAGTTTTTATGCCTTATTTAAAGCAAAATGAAATGAAATTAGAGCTATTAAAAAAAGATTTTTTTTGCCATAATGATGATATAAATAACGCTCCTGATGTTGTGATTGTTATAGATAATGGAGATTTTAGTGAAAATGAAGAAAAGTTTTTACTTGATTATGAAAAGAGTTTAATATCATCAGGTATGTTTTTAGATGTGCATAAAATTGGAAATGCAAGAGCAGAATTCTATGTTAAAATAGATGTACTAAGAAACATTTCAAAAAAGTCCGAGTTGAGTGAAAGCAGTATGCTTGATTTTATAGTAAGTGTTTATATGAGGCGATTTAAAGAATTTTTTGGAACAAGAATATTGAACTTTACTGGAAATCAATATAATTTTTTTGTGGAATGTTTAACTTTTGATGGTGAAGTTAGTGCTAAGAAAAGCACTAATTTTTTTATTTTTAGTTAGTTGATAAAATTACTAAAATGTTATAAAATTAAATAGTAAAAAACGAGAGGAGAAAAGATTATGTCAGCAGATTATGATAATACTTTAAATTTACCTAAAACAGATTTCCCAATGCGTGCGTCACTTCCTGAAAGAGAGCCTGCAACTTTAAAGGTGTGGGAAGAAAATAAGTTATATAGTAAAATAATAGAAAAAAATAAAGGAAAAAATAAATACGTTTTGCATGCGGGCCCACCATATGCAAATGGTGATATTCACCTTGGCCATGCACTCACAAGTGTTTTAAAGGACATAATAGTAAAATATAAAAATATAAGCGGAAATGAAGCATCATATGTTCCGGGTTGGGATACACATGGGCTTCCGACTGAAATAAAAGCCAGAGCAAAAGTTGGAGCAGAAAAGTCTAAAAATATGTCCGATTTAGAATTGCGTGAAATATGCCGAGATTTTGCAATTAACTACGTTGTAAAGCAAAAAGAACAATTTAAACGTTTGGGAATACTTGCAGACTGGGATAATCCTTATATTACTCTTAAACCAGAATACGAAGCTGAGCAGATAAGGGCTTTTGCTCATATGGCTTCTAAAAAAGGAACTATTTATAGGGGCCTTAGGCCTGTTCATTGGTGCCCTTCTTGCGAAACGGCACTTGCTGAAGCAGAGCTTGAGTATAAAACCGATAAATGCCATTCTATATTTGTGAAATTTAAGCTTGCAAATGATAATGGAAAACTTTCTAAAATGGGTGTAGATATAAAGAATACATATTTTATTATCTGGACCACAACTGCGTGGACTTTGCCAGCAAACCTTGCGATATGCGTAGGTAAAGATTTTGAATATAGTGTAATAAAAAATGGAAACGAATTTTATATCGTAGCAGACGCTTTAAAGGAAAGCGTTATGGCTGCGGGAAAGATTGAAAATTATAAAGTTATTGGTAAAATTTCGGGCGGAGATTTGGAATTTATGGAGGCAGAGCACCCGTTTATAGACAGAAAATCATTAGTTATCGTAGGAGACCATGTAACGATAGACAATGGTACTGGCTGTGTTCATACTGCACCGGGCCACGGTATGGAGGATTTTGATGTTTGCAAAAATTATGAGAATATTCCTGTTTTAGTACCTGTTGATTCTACGGGTACACTCACAGAAGAAGCGGGAAGATTTAAAGGACTTAAATTTTATAAAGCGTCAGATGAAATTTGCAAATTCCTTGAAGAAAATAATCTTCTATTTGCAAAAAAAGTTATTGATCATCAATATCCGCATTGTTGGAGATGTAAATCAGAAATAATTTTTAGAGCTACTGAGCAATGGTTTTGTTCTGTGGAACAATTTAAAAAAGAAGCAGCCGAAGAAATAAAGAAAGTGAAATGGAACCCTGCATGGGGAGAAGAACGCATGCTTTCTATGATAACAGAACGTAAAGATTGGTGCATTTCAAGGCAGCGTATATGGGGAGTCCCGATACCAATTTTCTTCTGCGACAGTTGCAAAAAAGAAATAATAGATGAAAAAATTATGCTAAATGTTGCTGATATTTTTGAAAAAGAAGGTTCAAATTCTTGGTTTGTAAACGGTCCTGAATATTTCTTGCCGGAGGGATTTAAATGCCCGCATTGCGGTCATAACCACTTTATCAAAGAAAAAGATATTATGGATGTTTGGTTTGATGCCGGTGTGTCTCATGCAGCAGTTTGCCAAAAAAGGCCTGATCTTGCATATCCTGCAGACCTTTATTTAGAAGGTGCTGATCAATATAGAGGTTGGTTCCAGTCATCGCTTATTATTTCTATTGCTACAACAGGAAAATCGCCATATAAAGGCATTGTAACTCATGGTTGGGTAGTTGATGAAGAAGGTAAAAAACAGTCAAAATCATTAAAAAATGGGGTAGAGCCTGAAGAAGTAATAAAAAAATATGGCGCTGATGTTTTAAGATTGTGGGTTGCATCTGTTGATTATCATTCAGACATGAAAATGTCTCACGAAATATTAAAGCAACTCAGTGAAGCATACAGGAAAATCCGCAATACTGCCAGATTTATTATAGGAAATCTTTATGATTTTAATCCGGATGAAGACATGGTGGATTTAAAAGAAATTTATAATATTGATAAATGGGCTATTGCTAAACTTAACGAAATTATTAGCAAGTGTATGTTGAATTACGAAAAATTTGAGTTTTATAATGTTTTTCATGCCCTGCAAAAATTCTGTATTGTGGATATGTCTAATTTTTACTTGGATGTACTCAAAGATAGATTATATGTTGAGAAAGCAGATAGCAAAGAACGCCGCAGCGCTCAAACGGTGATCTATTTAGTTCTAGATGCACTTGTAAAACTTATTTCTCCTATCTTATCATTTACTGCTGAAGAAATATGGAAGCACATGCCACATAAATCAAACGATAATAAAGAAAGTATATTTTTAAACGATATATGTGGTAAAGTTTCGATTGATATAGATGATAAATTTATTGCCGATTGGGATAAAATTCATAAAATCCGTGATGAAATAAAAAAAGTTCTTGAAATTCAAAGAAAAAATAAAGTTATAGGGTCTTCGTTGGAGGCGGAAATTAGTATTTTTGCAAATAATGAACTTTATAAATTTATTAATGATCATTTGGATGAATTTAAGTCTGTTCTAATAGTTTCCGGAATGGAAGTTAAAAATTCCGGTGAAGGGCAGTATAAAGTGGAAAACATTGAGGGCCTTTCTATAGATATTTCACATTCATCTTATAACAAGTGCGAAAGATGTTGGACGTACGATAAAACAGTAGGTGAAGATTCAGAAAACCCAACAATTTGTGCAAGATGTCGGCGAGTTATAAAAGAGTAAATTAATG
>JAFRKM010000054.1 GCA_017431755.1 Clostridia bacterium | reverse complement strand
CAAAATGTTGGATTATTAATGGCAGGAGGTAAAAATAATGACGAAGAACATGTCTAGAATTTTAAAATCTTATTTTATGCGGACATTTATAGCCTTGTGTTTAGGATTTATAGTTGCCTCTTTAATACTTTTTATTACGGGGTATAATCCATCGCAATGTTTAGCAGTTATGTTTAATGCTGTATTTTCTCGCCCAAAATTTATAGTAAATGTAATTTTAAAAAGTACACCAATAATATTAACAGGTCTTAGCGTTGCGTTTGCTTTTAAAATGGGACTTTTTAATATAGGTGCGGAGGGACAATATATAGTTTCCACTGTGGTTGCGGCTATAGTTGGTATTATGTTTAATTTTCATCCTGTAATTCAAATACCGCTTGTAATTTTATCTGGTGTTTTGGCGGGAGCAATTTTTGGTGGCATAATTGGATTTTTAAAATCTAGATTTGGTATTCATGAAGTTATAACAAGCATAATGCTTAACTGGATAGCGCTTTACCTTTGCAACTATGTTTCAAATTCGGCACTTTTTCATAAACCTGAAAGTGACGGTACATATCCAATAAATGATTCCGGGCTTACACTTTTTATGTATAAATGGAAATTTTCAGAAGAGGGAAGAATTTTTCTAAAAAACAACCCTATTCTTAATGACATAATTTTAAAAACTGATTTTAATTTTAATTTTATTTTTGCGGTCTTTATGGCAATAATTGTGTGGGTAGTTATTTATAAAACCAGAAAAGGGTACGAATTTCGTGCATGTGGTTTAAATCCTGATGCGGCACAAAATGCAGGAATAGATGTAAATAGAAATATTATATATTCGATGCTTATTTCCGGAGCTTTGGCAGGGTTAGCCGGTTCACTTGCAATTACAGGTTCTTCAAATCCTGTTGTACACGTTCTTTCTGCTTTTGAAAATAATGGATTTAATGGACTTTCTGTAGCGCTTATTGCGGGGAGTTCGCCATTGGGATGCATTTTTGCGGGTGTTATGTTTAGTGGATTAATTTATGCCGGTCAGACATTGCAGTTTAAAATGCATGCTCCTTCTGAAATAGTTAATATTATGATAGGGACAATAGTATTCTTTGTAGCGATGTCTGTAATAATTCCGATGATTGTAAACAAAATGGTTGAAAAGGAGGAGAGAAAAAATGCTTAATAGTATTTTAATTGCAGTTACAATAACATTAATGTATTCAGCCCCCCTTGCTTTGGCCGCTATTGGAGGTGTAATTTCGGAAAGATCCGGAATTACAAACATCGGTATTGAAGGAATGATGAGCATAGGGGCGTTAACCGGCGCCACTGTAGGATATTTTACGCACAATCCATGGCTTGGTTTAATTTGTGCAGGGCTTGCAGGAGGAGCGCTTGCACTTTTACATGCTGTAGCATCTATTAGTTGCCGCGCTGACCAAACGGTTTCAGGTCTTGCAATTAATTTAATTGGCCCTGGTCTAGCAATGTTTTTGTCTAGATATTTTTTTGGTGGTGCAACTATGACGCTTCCAGTTCCGGTAAAGCTTCCTAAAGTTGTGGATCCAATTTATTTTCAAAACACGCCGTTTAGTAGTTTGAGTATTGATGCAAGCGTAGTTCTTGCTTTAATTGTGGTTTTGGTAACTTATTTTGTGTTTTATCAAACCAAGTGGGGCCTTAGAATTCGCGCTATGGGTGAGCACCCTGCGGCTGTGGATACTTTGGGCGTTTCGGTTTGCAAAACAAGATATGTGTGCGTGATTATTTCCGGAATTTTAGCGGGAATAGGTGGCGGAACTGTAACTTTGGCAATAATTTCTCAGTTTACTCCAACAGCCATTAGCGGTCAGGGATTCATTGCTCTTGCAGCTGTAATATTTGGTAAATGGCGTCCAATTGGAGCTTATTTAGCGTGTTTACTTTTTGGATTTTCTCAAGCATTAGTTATTCTGCTTGGTGGTGGAAGTATTCAAATACCGTCAACTTTATTAGCTATGATTCCATATGTTCTTACAATAGCAGTGCTTATTCTGTTTGTTGGACGTTCATCTGCTCCAAAGGCGGCCGGTGTTCCTTATGAAAAAGGAGCGCGTTAAAATTTAGGTAAAGGTGGTTTAAAATGGATATAAACCAAATTCTTTCAAAAGTAGATCATACACTTCTGGCGCCAACGTCAACTAAAGAGCAAATATTTAAACTTTGTGATGAGGGAATAAAATATAATGTGGCGTCGGTTTGTATTCCGCCGTGTTATGTTCAAGATACAAAAAAATATGTGGGCGATAAACTAAAAATTTGCACTGTTATTGGTTTCCCAAATGGGTACAATAATACTGAAGTAAAATTATTTGAAACTAAAAATGCTCTCAATTGCGGTGCAGACGAGATTGACATGGTAATAAACATATGTGATTTAAAAAATAAGAATTTTAGTAGTGTAGAAAAAGAGATTTATGAACTAAAAAAATTATGTAATAATAAAATTTTGAAAGTTATAATAGAAACGTGCTTGTTAACTGAAGAAGAGAAAATAAAAATGTGCAAAATTATAACAAATTCAGGTGCAGATTTTATAAAGACTTCAACTGGATTTTCTACATCTGGTGCAAAATTAGAAGATATTAAATTATTTGCTGAAAACATCGGTAAAAATGTGAAAATAAAAGCTGCAGGTGGAATAAGCAGCTTAAAAGATGCCGAAGATTTTATAAATAGCGGTGCGTCAAGGCTTGGAACAAGTAGGATTGTAAAAATTGTTTCCCAAATGTCAAACTAATTTTAGCTAGAAAGGACTTTGTTTTACCGTGAGAGTGTATGACATAATTGAAATAAAGCGTGATAATAAGAGTTTAAGTGAAGAAGAACTAGAAAAGCTTTCTAAATAGTTTTAAACATTATATGAGATTATATTCATATAATGTTTTTTTATGTTTAATACTCGGGGGAGCATGTTTAACAAAAGAGGAATAATGAAGAAGTTTATAAAAAGGAATATAAAGATAATTCTAGGTTTTACATT
>JAFRKM010000053.1 GCA_017431755.1 Clostridia bacterium | reverse complement strand
TTTTATAATTAACCGGAGGAACTTTATGGTTGGAACATTAATGATTAAATTTTAAAGAGGTGCAAAATTTTATACATTAAAAAAGAAAGAAATGAATGCAAGGCTGGGTGAATTTAAAACACCGCATGGTGTAGTAAAATTGCCTGGTTTTATGAATGTTGCTACTTGCGGGGCTATTAAAGGTGCGGTTTCTGCTGTGGATTTAAAAAATATTAAGTGTCAGGTTCAACTTTGTAATACTTATCATTTGCATTTACGCCCGGGCGATGAAACTGTAAAAGCTATGGGCGGAATCAGAAAATTCACTTCTTGGGATGGCCCTGTACTTACTGACAGTGGTGGGTTTCAAGTGTTTTCTCTTGCCAAACTTAGAAATATAAAAGAAGAAGGGGTGACTTTTTCTTCTCACATTGATGGACGTAAAATTTTTATGGGCCCTGAAGAAAGTATGCAAATACAATCTAACCTTGCTTCTACCAGTGCAATGGCTTTTGATGAATGTATTGCTAACCCTGCGGAATATTCGTATACAAAAAATTCTTGCGCTAGAACAGTAAGATGGCTTAAAAGATGCAAGAAAAAAATGGACGAGCTTAATTCTTTGGATTCCACCCTTAATAAAGAACAAATGCTTTTTGGAATAAACCAAGGTAGTACTTATAAAGATATTCGGATTGATCATATGAAAGAAATACGCGAACTTGATTTAAACGGTTATGCAATAGGTGGCCTTGCAGTAGGGGAAACAGCGGAAGAAATGTACGAAACTATTGAAGCGGTTCAGCCATATATGCCGGAGGACAAACCGCGGTATTTAATGGGTGTCGGTACGCCGAGAAACATAATAGAAGCCGTCGCCAGGGGTGTAGACTTAATGGATTGTGTAATGCCCAGCAGAAACGCAAGGCATGGTAAGATTTTTTCATGGCATGGTGCGATAAATATTTTAAATGCAAAATACGAAAGGGATGATTCCCCGATTGACGTGAACTGCGATTGCCCAACGTGTAAAAATCATTCGAAAGCATACATAAGGCACCTTTTAAAAAGCGGAGAAATGCTTGGAATGCGCCTTGCAGTTATGCATAATCTTTATTTTTACAACAGTCTTATGGAAAAAATTCGCGAAACGCTTGAAAATGGAGCTTTTGAAAAATTTTATAATCACTACAAAAGCATATTTTAATTTTAAAAATTCTCTAAAAAAGCACTTGACTTTTTATATATTGATTATATAAAATATGGGTACAATATAATTTTTTGAGAATTATATTGAAAAAATAAGGGGGCTTTTGAATAATGGTATTTGAATGGTTGAAATCACATGATGATAGATTTATTGGTGGGTTTATACCAACAGGAAGTTGGCACACAAATAAAAATGTGGTATCTGCGTTTGATGCACTAGTATCTGGTATGAACATGTGTTTACTTGATTCGATGCGGGGTACTACTAATATTCCAAATGGGACGTTTGAGTATCGTCAAGGTGGGAAAGCGAATGTTATATCTGATTTGATTACTCTTGTTGCGATTAACCATTTACGAGATTTAGAGGAATTAATAAAGGCAAATTTTCCAAATGATCCTATGATTTGTACAAAATTTATTCAAAAGTTTCATTCTGATGTAATAGAGTCTTTAACAAGTTGGTTTGCAATTAAGAGAGAAGATTATGATGAATCTTTGAATAATATTATTAATTTAAAATCGGACAGAGCTGTTTTAGATGCAAATAGCGAATGGCAAAATAAATATAAGCAAACGGTTGCGGATAATGTTGCTTTATTAAAAAAAGAAATAGATGAAATGGTTAAAAAAACAATAAAAACAATTGAAGCAAAATATAAGTCTCGTTTAGAGAAAAAATTAAAAAAGTTATCTGAGAATATTGATGAATGGGTTAAAATTATTGAGGGACTTGAAAGAGAACATAAAATTCCTTCTGATTCGGATCTTAAAATTGCTTTATTAGACCTTAAAGAAATCGCAGGTAAAAAAAGTGGAAAACTTAAACCAACTAATGTAAAAACTTTAAAAAGTTTTTTAAGGCCAAATTTAAGGTACTGGTTTGTAATTACAAAAGATTCTAAGTTTTTTGTTGATCCCATTAATAATGGTGATGTGGTAACAAATGAGATTGTAACTAATTTTATTTATTGTATTACAGAAAGTACTGCAAAAAAGGAAATGCAAGGGTGGTTAAAAAATTATAAAGGTAAATAATTATTATTAAAAAACATCTTTTGATTTTTATTATTGGTTTAATAGTTTATAGCGGGTGTACTAAGGTGCACTTGCTTTTGTTTTTTTATTAAAAAAACAGGTTGCAAACGGGAAATTTTAATGTTATAATTAATAGGTTGACAAAACTACACACGTCGGTGGGAATATAAAATACACAGGTGGCTTTGACAGGCTGATTGCCGGCGGAGGAAAAAACCAAGGAGGAAATATTTATGTCAGTAGTATCAATGAAACAACTTTTAGAAGCAGGTGTTCACTTTGGGCACCAAACCCGCAGATGGAATCCTAAAATGGCCGAGTATATTTTTACACAGCGTAATGGGATTTACATCATTGACCTTCAGAAAACCGTAAAGAAACTTGAGCAGGCTTATAATTTCGTAAAAGAAATTACTGAACAAGGAAAATCTGTTTTATTTGTAGGAACAAAAAAACAAGCTCAAGAATCGGTTAAATCAGAAGCTATAAAGTCAGGTTCTTACTTTGTAAATGCAAGATGGCTTGGAGGTATGCTTACAAACTTTTCTACAATTCGCAAGAGAGTAAACAGACTTAGCCAATTAAAAGTTATGGAATCAGACGGAACTTTTGAACTTTTACCAAAAAAAGAAGTAGTTAAACTTCGCCTTGAAATAGAAAAACTCGAAAAATTCCTTGGCGGAGTTAAAGAAATGAAAGAGCTTCCAGGTGCACTTTTTGTGGTAGATCCCAAAAAAGAACGCATAGCAGTTGCAGAAGCTAAAAAACTTGATATACCGGTAATTGCAATAGTAGACACAAACTGTGATCCTGACGCTGTTGATTATGTAATTCCTGGTAATGATGATGCCATTCGAGCTGTTAAATTAATTTGTTCAGCTATTTCTCAAGGAATTATAGAGGGTAAGGAAGGAACAATTCCGGAAGAGGAAATCACAGAAGTTATAGACGATGAACTTGCAAAAGAAATGATTGATAGTTCAGAAACTGAAGCTGAGACTGAATCAGAAGCTCAGTCTGAATCTAAAACCAAATCTAAAACTGAATCTGAATCTGAATCGGAAGAAAACACCGAGAAATAATTTTTATAATAAATATACACATTTCTTAGTGTTTAAATTTTTAAACATTAGGCATTGCGTGAGTTTAAATTAATTTTTAGGAGGAATTTTTGTGGGTGTTACAGCTAATGATATTAAAGAATTAAGAGAAAGAACCGGTTGCGGTATAATGGATTGTAAAAAAGCACTTGTTTCTTCTAATGGCAACATGGAAGCAGCAATAGACTTTTTAAGAGAAAAAGGTTTAGCAGCCGCAACAAAAAAAGCTTCCCGCGTTGCTGCAGAAGGCTTGGCAATGGTATATACTAATGATGATTGTACATTAGGAGTTGTAATAGAAGTAAACTCAGAAACAGATTTTGTGGCAAAAAATGCAGAATTTCAATCTTTTGTTAAACTTTGCGGAGAAACTGTAATGGAAAAAAATCCTGAAACTGTTGAAGATTTGCTAAAGTTAGCAGTAAAAGATGGAAAAACAATTGAAAACATACTTCAAGAAAAAATACTTACAATTGGTGAGAATATTAAAATTAGACGCTTTAAACGTTTTGACGGTGTTGTTTCTGGATATGTTCACGCAAATGGTAAAATTGGTGTTCTTGTTAAATTTGATGTTAAAGATGCTGACGCTGTAAAAACAGATGCATTTAAATCATATGGCAAAGATATTGCCATGCAAATTGCTGCGGCAAATCCGCTTTATTTAGAACCTTCTGCTGTTCCGGAAGAGGTTTTGGAACATGAAAGAAAAATTCTTAAAGAGCAAATTGTAAGCAGTGGTAAACCGGAAAACATTGCTGAAAAAATTGTTGAAGGCAGAATTGGCAAATTCTATAAAGAAGTCTGTTTGTCAAATCAAATGTTTGTTAAAGATAGTAATGTTAATGTAACCGAGTATACAAATAGTGTTGCAAAAGAGCTTGGTACACAAATTAAAATCGTATCTTTTGTAAGATCTGAAAAAGGCGAAGGAATCGAGAAAAAAGAAGATAATTTTGCTGATGAAGTTGCTGGAATGATAAAATAATTTAAAAATTAAAATTAAATCATGCTGAGCTGTTTTTTAATAGATTTGGCATGATTTATTTTATGGATTCAAGGGGTTTTACAGTGGTTAATCTTAATGAAAATTATTTAAAAGATTTTATTAGTAATAAAGAAATTGAAGAATTCCAATCCAATGTGAATAGCATTAATAAAAATATAAATTTTTGCTCTGATACCGAAAATGATTTTAAGGGCTGGGTGAATTTTCCTTCTAAATTTTCCAAAGATGATATAATTAATATAAATGAAACCGCTAAGTTTATAAAAGATAATTCGGATGTTTTTGTTGTTATTGGAATAGGTGGCTCCTATTTGGGTGCCAAGGCATCAATTGATTTTTTGCACTCCGAAAATTACAATTATTTATGTAAAAACACACCTAAAATATTTTTTGTTGGAAACGACATTAGTTCTAGTCACCTTGAGGCAATATTGAAAATTTGTGAAGATAAAGATGTTTGTGTAAATGTTATTTCAAAATCGGGTGGGACTACAGAAACGGCGATTGCGTTTAGAATTTTTAAAAAATTTATGGAAAAAAAGTATGGAAAAGAAGAAGCCGGAAAAAGAATTTTTTGTACCACTGATAAATCAAAAGGAACGCTGCTTAAATTAGCAAATTATGAAGGGTATAAATGCTTTGAAATTCCGAGCAATATTGGCGGAAGATATTCAGTATTAACGGCTGTGGGGCTTTTGCCTATTGCTGTTTCCGGAGGAAATATAGAGAAAATTTTAAAAGGTGCACATCAGGCCGAAAAAGATTTTTTGAATGCGGATTTGCAAAAAAACCCTTGTTACAGATACGCAGTTATCAGGAATATTCTTTATAATAAAGGAAAAAGTGTGGAAATAATAGCAGGATACGAACCGAGATTAGATATGCTTTTTGAGTGGTGGAGGCAGCTTTTTGCTGAAAGTGAAGGCAAAAATGAAAAAGGGATTTTTCCGTCTTCAGCTGTGTTTTCCAGGGATTTGCATTCTTTGGGTCAGTTTATTCAGCAAGGCAATAAAATTTTATTTGAAACTGTTATAAAATCAGATTGTAAATTCGGTAAATTAGCTGTACCTGAAAGCAAAGAGAATCTAGATGAATTGAATTATTTGCAGGAGAAAAGCTTAACCTATATAAATAAAAAGGCTTTTGAAGCTACTATAAATGCACATAATGAGGGCGGTGTACCGA